>JAITXR010000181.1 GCA_031284665.1 Paludibacter sp. | reverse complement strand
AAACAAACCAATTTAAAATATAAACCAATGAAAACAACAAATTTCTTATTAGTTACAACAATCACTTTGTTGTGTTGTTTGACCGGCTGCACCGACCAATGGAACGACCATTACAACGCAAGTCAGCAGGTAGGTGAAAACGAAACCATCGCCATTGTAGATAAAACGGCGACTGCCTTTATCTCATCCGAAACAGATTTGAGCCAAATGAATGCCTTGTTTAATGAAACAGGAATATCCCAAATGCTCGACGAAAGCCAGTTGTTACACACTATTTTGGTTGTGGGCAACGAAATTGAAACTCCGGGCATCGGCGATTATAAAACTTATATTGCCAAATCGCATATTGCCAATGTAGCACTTTCGCCCGCTAACCTTTACAACGGGCAACGCATATTGATGCTGAACGGCAAATATATTACCATTACCAAAGAAGAAAGCGAAAATGGCAGTGTTATTTATTTTGGAGGAATTAAAGTGAAAAAAATCACCAAAATACAAGCCGGATATGTATATCAAATCGAAAAGTATATCGACACGCCACAATCGTTGATAGAAACTATTAAAAATTTGGGCGACGATTATTCTATTTTCCGCGAAATGATTAAGGCAAAGGCGACGCGTGTGTTCGACAAAAATGCAAGTATAAAAACAGGTGTGGACAAAGCCGGAAATTCGGTGTACGATTCTATTTTTATTGATTCTTATCCGTATTTTGCTGCAAAAAGTTTCGACCTTTTGTCCGAATCGCTTACTGCTACATTGCTTATTCCTTCGAACGATGTGATAACGCAAGCCTTGACTGCTGCTAAAAAAAGCCTTAGCGACTGGGGATATACCCGCCAAGATTCTATACTCGAAGACTGGATTTTCCAAGCCGCATTTTTCAACAAAAGATATGTAAAAGCCGATTTTGCAGGCACTCCCGAAACCCCTAAAGACCTTACTTCGGTATTTAGCAAACAATGGCGTACAACAGTGCAACAGGTAGATTTAGACCATCCTATTTCGATGAGTAATGGTGTGGCATATTATGTTAATTATTTGAAAATACCAACCAATGTGTTGATTTTCCGCATAAAAGATTTTATGAAATGGTACGAATTTTTGACCGAAGAGCAAAAAGCCTATTTTTTTGAAAGCGACAATTTAACTTATAAAGAAACCAAAACCGAAGTTACGGCGTGGTCGGGATGGCCCGCAGGTGGTTTCCCGATGATTGAAAACAGAGTGGTTTATTTTAATTTAACCAACGATGCTGCCCGAAAATTAACAGGAGATACGCTCAGTTATACACTCAACTTTACACCGTTGCATTGTATTGACAAAGGCGATGGCTCGTATAACGTAAGTCCATATCTTATTCCTCCCGGCGAGTATGATGTTTGTCTCGGGTTTACGCAGATAAAAACCGGCGATGCAGGCGATTTGGATATATATGTCAATGATGTTAAGATGCCTACAGCGATTGACCGAAGCAGTACTACATTTCACTACGACCGTGGCGGACAGGGATATCCCGAATTTTATGATACCAACAAGGCTACCGATTCTAAAAAAGGCAATTACGACCGCGATGGAGGTAAAGTAGGTGTGATAACAATAGGCGGCGATACTCCGGTAGAAGTGAAAATACGTTTTGAAGGCAAAAATGTAATTCGTAAAAATTGCGTTTTCCATCATTGGTGTTTGAAACCCACGAAAAATTGTTATTGATAGAACAAAGAGCAAGGAACAAAGACAAAAGATAAACTCTAATAGGGTTTTAAACCCTGTTAGAGTTAACAAAAAAAATATAAAAGCAAAAAAATACACATGAAAAAATCTTTGATAATTTTTTTATTCACGCTGTTTGCAGTTGGTAATATTTTAGCACAGGGCAAAACGGCTATTTCCGGCACGGTACTCAATTCGTTGGGCAAACCGGTCGAAGGAGCCATTGTTACTATACTTGGCGAAAACCTTTCACATTCCGATGCCGAAGGTAAATTCAGTATGCAAGTGTCGAATATCAACAAAGCCATTTCCATTTGGGCAACAGGATATTTTTCCGTTACCCAAGCAATCAACGGCAGAAGCGAGATAGTGGTAGTGATGATACCCGAAGAGCGTGCTAAATACAACGAATCGGCAGTGTTGCCGTTCAGCATCGAGGAAAATCGCCCGGAATTGACCTCGGCTGTCAATATTGCCAAAAAAGACTTTACGCTCGGTGGCACTACTATCGACCGTTTGCTTATCGGTCAGGCTGCAGGCTTGCGCACATCTGCTTTTAGTGGTGCTGCGGGTGAAGGTACTTTCCTTAATATGCGCGGAATAAGGTCGCTGGTGGGCGAAAACTCTCCACTTATTGTTATCAATGGCGTGCCTTACTTGCCCGACAACAAAGAATCGATGGTTATCAATGGTTTAACTCGTAATGTTCTCCAATCATACAATATTCAGGATATTCAAAATATCACAGTTCTCAAAGGTGCGCAAGCAAGTATGTATGGCTCACTTGGGTCGAATGGCGTAATTTTGATTGAAACTGATGGCGCTACTTCAAACGACTTGAACACAAAAATCAGTTTCTATGGTCAATATGGCAGTTCGTGGAACGACAAACGTATCCCGATGCTTAGCGGCAAAGAATATACTTCGTATTTGTCGGATATTGGTATGAACTATTTTAATAATATGGAAAGTTTTTTTGCAGAATTTCCATTTATGGGTAATCCTAACAGCAAATACAGTTATTTTTATAAAAACAATACCGATTGGCAAAGTCAGATTTATCAAAACGGTTTTGTTACCGACAATTTGTTTCGCATCGAAGGTGGTGACGCTATAGCCAAGTACGATTTTTCGTTGGGTTATGCTTTGAACGAAGGAAATATCAAAAATACCAATGCGCAACGTTATAATGCTCAACTGAATACCAATATCTTGGTAAACAAGCAAATACAAATTTTTACCACAGTAGGTTTGGCATATCTTACCGGACAACATCAGGAACAGGGAATGGTTTCGGCTACCAACCCTATATTGGCAGCCTATCAACGCTCGCCACTGTTAAGCCCTTACGGCAACGATGAAATGGGGCGCGACCTTGCTACTTTTTCGTCGTACAATTACGGAATAAGTACCAATCGCGATTTTGCAGTGTCGAATCCGCTTGCTATTGTCGATAAATTGAAGGGTATAGATGCTCGCAATCGCCAGTACGATGTTAATATTCGTGCAGGTATAACTTATAGTCCTACTGTTCATTTGTCGTTTACCGGTACTTTTGGTTTGTTCTACAATTTCAACAGCGAAGACATCTTTTTACCCGGTACTACCGTATTGCCTATTGTTGACCAATATGGCGAGGCTGTAAATTCTAAGAAATCGGGTAGGGGAGAGGCTCTAAATTATTTTTACAGTGTAAATGGCAATTACAATCGCACTTTTAACGATGTGCATCGGGTAAAAGCCACTCTCGGAGTTCAATCCATTACCACAAATCGTGAATATGATGGTGGAAACGGACGCAATACTGCCAACGACTTTTATCAGACTTTGGGCAATACACAAACCATTGGGCGATATTTTGTGGGTTATCTCGAAAAATGGAACTGGCTGAATGTTTTTGCACACGCCGATTATATTTATAATAATATGGTAGCCGTTTCGGGTAATTTGGCATTAGACGCTATGTCGGCTGCCGGAGCCTCTACAAATCATACTGCTGTTTATCCTTCGCTAAGTGCTACTTGGCTTGGCAAAGGCTGGTTGCCGCTCAGCAATTCTACGTTTGTCAATCGCTTGAATGTGAGAGCCGAATATGGAGTAACGGGAAACAGTAATTTTTCGTCGAATTACGGGAAATTTTATTATACAAGTTTGCCTTATCAAAGTATTTCGGGTATTGTACGTGCAGGTATTGCCAATACCAATTTGAAACCCGAACAAAATACACAATTTAATTTGAGTCTCGAGGCAAGTTTATTGAAAAATCGTGTTGACTTTACAGTCGATTTGTATAGCGCACAAGCCTCTGATGTTATTATTCCTGTGCCACAATCGTCTGTTTACGGCTCGGCGCCATATTACGATAACAGTGCTACCATTTCCAATCAAGGTATCGAAGTTTCGTTGCAGGCATCGCTTATTCGCACTCGCGATGTGGAATGGATAATAGGTGGAAATTTTGCTACTAACAAGAGTGTTGTAAAATCGCTTGGCGATGGACAAGACCAAATTATTACATCTTTTGACGATGGTGCTCAATTGATTACAAAAGTAGGCGAAAGTCCGTATCAGTTCTATGGCTACAAAGCCAATGGCGTGTATAGCACCGAAGCCAATGCTGTGGCAGCCGGCTTGGTCAACAAAAAATCGCAAAGTTATCATGCCGGTGATGTGATTTTTGAAAATCAAAATACCGACAATCGTATCGACGACGACGACCGTGTAATGTTAGGCACTGCTGCTCCCGAATTTTTTGGTGGAATTTTTACCTCTATCAGAGTAAAACATTTTGAACTTGCGGCAAACGTATATTATTCAAAAGGCAATAAAGCATACAATGCAGTGCGCCGTTCGCTTGAGTCGGTTTCCAATTTTAGCAATCAAAGTTCAGCCGCCAACGGTCGATGGAATGTAGAACATCAAGTAACCGACGTGCCACGCGCACAATGGGGCGACCCAATAGGCAATGCCGATTTCTCGTCGCGCTGGATTGAAGATGCATCGTATTTGAGATTAAGAAATATAACTTTGAGTTATAATTTTGACAAAAAAATATTAAACTTTTTCCGTTCAGGTACTTTGTATGTAACCGGCGAAAATTTGTTTACTTTTACAAATTACTTAGGTCTCGACCCCGAATTTTCGTACTCCTATAACGATGCGCTGCAAGGTTTCGATTATGCCAAAACAGCACAGCCTAAAGTTGTAAAATTGGGAGTAAATCTGAAGTTTTAAAAATAGAGCAAAGAACAAAGACAAAAGATAGTGATTAGTGAGGAATAAAACATTCTCGCGATTTGTCGAGGAGTATATTCGCTAATAAAATAAAAATCTATACAATATAAATAATACAATAAAATTTAAACCATATATAATTTAAATAATATGATGAAGAAACTGATTTTACTTATTCTTCCGATTTTGGTGCTGACATTTGGCTCTTGTACCGATTTTCTTAATCCGGACACCGATAATGTGCTCGACCAGAAAAAATACATTGACGAAGAAAGCGAAATGTATGCCGGATATATTGGCATTATTACCAAAGTACAACAGATAGGCGATAAAGCAATTTTGCTTACCGATACACGTGGCGAAATGTTTGCTCCTACACGTAATACGCCTACCGCATTGTATAGTATTTACAATTACGATGCCGACCTGAAAGGTAATGCTTATGCCGACCCTGCCGGATATTACGATGTAATTATTGCTTGCAACGATTATTTGTATCGGCTGAAAAAATATAAAGACGCAAATTTGTCATCTGTTGATATAGAACATTATAACGCTTTGGTAAGTTGTACTTTACGTATTAAATCGTGGATTTACCTTACACTTGGTAAAATTTACGGTAAAGCAGTGTGGCTCGGCGATGAGCCAATGCTTGAGAAAAAAGACCTCGCACAATTTGAAGAGCACGACCTCGACCAAATTATAAACGATTGCAAAACGATATTATTAGTTGGTTTTGATGGCATACAGGGAAATATATCTATGTCGTGGAAAGAATGGCTCGACCCAAATACGGCTACCGGCTCAAGCGTGTATCAATGGTGGGATTATATGACGCCCGACTATAAAGTACTGACTGCCGAACTTGCCTTGTGGAGTAACGAATATCAGCAGGCAGCCACTATATTGCTTGATATGATGAACGCAAAATTTAACAGCACCACCAGCACTTCGGTCGATTGGTTGCGCAACGATATGAATACAGGCGGAGGTAAATGGGCTGCACTTTGGAATCAAGCCGGAAAAAATCCATATCGCCCTGCCACTGTGTCGTGTATTGTGTATGATTATAGCAAAAACCAGACAAATACGCTGCTTAAACATTTTGATTGGGAAGTGCCAAACCAATTTTTGTTGGCTCCTTCCGATTCGGGAATGGCACGCTTTGATGCGCCACTCAACAATTTGGGGACACAGACTTCCGATACTCGAAAAAATGCAACTTTTAAGAAAAATTCCGCAGGCGATTTTTATTTTTGTAAATTTCACCCTAATGCAAGTAATCGCTCCGCATTTATGGACGATGTGCCAATTTTTATTTATCGCGATGGCGATTTATATTTAATGCTTGCCGAGGCACTTAACAATTTGGGCTATTACGCTGAAGCATCAGCACTTATTAATGTCGGGGTGAACACATTTCTAAATTCGGGTAATATACTTTCCGATATTTTTGCTCCCGGATGGACAATGAAAACCCCGTTAGGCGGTCGTGCTTATGCAGATAAAGGCATTCGTGGTGTGTTTAGTTTAGGTAATCGCACATTTCAAACAGGAGATATTACCGCCGAAAAAACTAAGGCAAACGACTTGGCAATACTCGACGAGTCGATGCTCGAATTGACAGGCGAAGGTAAAGTTTATCCTATGCTTATTCGTATTGCACGGCGCTATGGCGATTACAATATTGTAGCCGACCGCGTGTGCCCAAAATACACTAATCCCGACGAAATACGCGCAAAAATTGTAAACGATGGACAGTATTTTGTGCCTTGGAAACTTAAATAATGGTTAATGGTTAATGTGCCAATGTGCTAATGTGTCAATTAAGAAATTTAGGAATTTAGTAATGAAGAAATGAAGAGCGGGCAATAGCAACCTTAGCCCGTCATTGCGAGGGTATTTCCTGGCGTGTCCCGACCTGTCGTGGAAGCAATCCAGAAAAAACAATAAACAATCCCGATGAATCGGGACAAGTTGTGCTAATGTGCCAATTAAGAAATTTAGGAATTAAGGAATTAAGAAAATTTCTCTTATCAAATCAATCCTAAAATCCTGAAAATCTTGATTCAGACAAAGAAAAAAAAAGAAAAAGACATTTTTTGAACACGACGGCACGAAGACAAAAAGACACGAAGACAGTGATTAACGATTAGTGATTAGTGATGAACGTCTGCTCCCGATTAGCCTCGCAGAACTTGTCCCGACTTGTCGGGAGGCGATACTTTATTAATATGCTTTAGATTACGGACAAGAATACACCCTACCAAACCCAACCCCGTAGTGGGTTGAACTTGGATAATGTAGAAGAATGCAAAATGTAAAATATTTTCAATGCGAGCGAGATAAACCGTAGGTTTTTCATATCAATAGAATAAGGTATATTCATATATTATAAATTCTCCGTAGGAGATTCATTATTAGGGTGAAACCTCTACGAGGTTTTGGAACATAAGAGGCAATGTGTTTCTATTGATATGGATGCCCGATGGGCAAAAAAAAATGATTAGTGATTAATGAAGAACTACTAATCAGGTAACTACTCAAACATTTCAAACATTCAAACTATTCAAACAATAAATAAACAAATTAAACAACAAATTATTAATCTCAAAAAAACAAATTACTATTATGAAAAAACTTACTTCTTTGGTGGCATTATTTGTCAT
>JAITXR010000193.1 GCA_031284665.1 Paludibacter sp. | reverse complement strand
TGATATAGCAATTCCGGGGCTTGGCTTGTGCTCCAACGGGTTTCGGTAACTTTGGTGGGTTTGCCTGCCTAACTACAAACTGCCAAATCTGCTCGGTTTTAGCGGCATCAAAAAAGATAATCAAATGCTCGTGAAAGAGTTTGGTTACTTTAGTCTCAATTTTTTTTCGGGTGCTGTAATCGGGGATTATGCCATTTGAGAGCGGATTACAAAGCAAAATTTTGAAGCCGCTTTTTTCGGCTACTGCCTGCAAAGTGTAGGTGTCGTTGTCTATTACGATTGGTTGTGTGGTGTGGTCATTGTTCCACCCCATATCGTTAAAAAGTTCGCGAAAATTGAACTGCTTTATGTCTGCTGAAAATTGCTGTTTATTCATTGCCATTTTATTTTTGCCTTATAATTTATTATTGATTAACCCCAACGAACAAATTATTTGCGGTTCGCGATTGGGTTGCTCGTCTTGGTTTGAGATTACCAATTTGTCGTCTTCTCGCAACGAAACTACCAAATCAGCCAACTGTTCATCCGAAATACCCGCTTTTAATTGTCGGTTAAGCGTTTCGCGAGCCAATTCTTTTAATGGAAATTTGTAAATATCATCAACTGCTTTTTTAAGAGGTTCGTTTACAAAGAGAGTGTTTTCATATTCTTTGCAAAAACGTTCGAGCCGCATATAGGTACGATATTTTACGCCCGATTTTTTGCCGAGCGAACCGCCTGTATTTTTCTCATCTTCCCAAATATAGTCAATGGCTTTTTTTACTAATTCGTGGTGGTTTTCTATTTTGTTAAGCGGCGGTGTGTCGAGTGTACATTGAGCGGCTTTCAAAATAGCGTATTGCGATTGGGTAATTATTTTGCCTTTGCTGTCCACCCACGCCAGCACATCGTTTTCGTCTGCTGTTCGGGTATAAACAATTACGCCTTCTTTGTCTGTGTCTTCGTCGTTTTGTTTTGTAGCGTAAATCACATTAGGCAAATCGGGAATGATTTTATTCAAGTCGGGGTTGGCATCTGTGGCATTTTTCCAAATTTGATAGGCATACGAAGCCAAATCGACTTCAGTGTCATCGTCTTCACCGTCCAAAATGCCCGATTTTTCGTTATAAAGATCGGTGAGATTTACAGGGTCGCCATCGAAAAAAGTTTCGTCGCTACCCACTACGTTGGCATTTTCTTCAATTCGTTGTGTGAGTCGTCTGCGTAATTTGATAATTTTTTCAATTCCGTCTTCGGGCAAAAACGAATAACAGAGAATCTTTTCCGCTTTCTGTCCGATACGGTCAACACGACCCGCACGCTGAATCAAACGAATAATAGCCCACGGCAAATCGTAATTCAAAACAATATGCGCATCTTGCAAGTTTTGCCCTTCGCTCAATACATCGGTAGTAATCAATATTCGTAGCTCCTGCCCGCCTTTAATTTCATCTGATTTTTGGTTGCTGTGCGGGCTGAAACGGTGCGCTAAGGCTGTAGGATTTTCGTTTTCGCCCGTTACGCTTTCAATTTGTTTTACGCCTCGTTTTTTTAACTGTTCTGTCAAATAATAGGCAGTATCGGCAAATTGTGTAAAAACCAACACTTTATCGTTTTTGTGAGTCTCGGTCAGCAAGGTATGCAAGGCATTAAGTTGGCGGTCTTCTGTTGGATTCCAATCTTTGCCATATTCCAAAATTTTTATAATTTCTTTGCTGTCGTTAATTAAGTTTTGTTGCAAAGCAGGAGTAAAAAATTCACTTCTTATCCAATCAAATCGTTTTTTGTATTCATTGCCTGCAAATAATTCGTAAAGTTCTTTTGCTTTTTGCAGATAAGTTTCTTCTTTTAGAATCAAACTCAAATTGTTGGTTGTTCCATCGTCATCGGTATCACTGTCTTCCAAATAATCGTCCAAGTTTTGTGAAATATTTTTGCCAATCGGCAAAGGCAAATGATTTTGAGTAGCATATACGAAAAGGTAATTTCTCAAAATATGTCGACTGAGCGAAAGCAGGAAAGAATAGTCGCTACTTTCTAATCGCTTAAACAAATTTGTCCGACAAAAGCCCATCAGTCGTTTTCCTGCACGGCTCAGGTTTTGCATAATCAGTTCTTCTTCTTTGGTGGCTTTTACCAATGGTTTTTCGCTCAGATATTGTTTTAATCCGTATCGCGATAATCCCAAACCGTTAATGCTATCCACCACTTTTGCAGAATATAGTTTGGCATATTGGTCTTGCGGGTCATCGGGGTCGAACACATACTCAACACGCTTCGGAATACGGTCAGGGAAATACGATTTAGCGCCATCGGCAAAAAGCAGGTATTTTCTGCCGTTTGTGGGGTCGGTTTCCGAATAATTATTTTTGATAAAACTCCGTGTGCGGCGCACTAAATACAAACGCATCAATTCGCGCCAATCGTCTGCAAAAGCGCTTTTTTCAAACGCTTTGATACTTCTGATAAATGTTTCGGTGTGCCGTGCCGAGAACTGCACTTGCCCGCCAAGACTGTCAATGTATTGTTCGGGGCTAATGCCCAAATCTTTATCGTCTGAAATAAACAAACGCAGTTGATTGGAAAGGTCTAAATAACTTTTGTTGTAGGGCGTTGCCGATAGCAAAATTAATTTGCTGTCGTTTTCTTCCAAATACGATTTAATGGCGCGGTAGCGATTTCCTTGCTCGTTGCGTAAATTATGACTTTCGTCGATTATTACGAGGCGATAACGCCTTAAATTCGGCAAAATGCTTTGTACCTGATAAATAGAAATCACTTTTGCTCTTAACTGATATTTATGAACGTATCCTTCCCACATTTTAATCAAGTTTTTAGGGCATATAATGAGTGTTTCCAGAAAGAAATCATCTTCAAAAAGTTTTGCCAATGCAGTGGCGATAATGGTTTTTCCTAACCCTACCACATCGCCTATTACTACGCCATCTCTCTTGTTTAAATGGTGTGCTGCCACTAAAACCGCCTTTTGTTGGAACTCTAAAAGTTCTTTTTGAAAAACTTTGGGCAGCTTAAATTCGTTTATACCCGCCCTTGCTTCGCGCGAAAGGTGATAGGCAATTTTCAGATAAATATGAAATGGCGAAACCAATTTGTCTGCAGCCCACGAATTGTCGATAATCTCAATCAGTTCTTCTGTTATATCAATGCACCAACGGTCGTTCCAACGGTCGCTGAACCACTGGGAAAGTTTACCTGCTGCGTCTTGTTCAAGTACGTCAATATTTAGTTCGCCTTGTTTGGCAAGTCCTGCCAAAGTGAGATTACTGCTGCCAAGAAAACCGACAATGGGAACTCGAGCATCGTTGCTGTATGCCAAATAAAGTTTGGCGTGAAGCGGGTGGCGCAAGTGCAATTTTACTGCCACTTTTTTGTCTTTCATCTGTCGGCTCAATTTACGCAAAGCCTTTTCGTCTGCCTCTGTGGGCGTTCCTATCGTTAACTGCTCTTTGAACTCCTGCGCAAGTTTCTTTTTAAGTTTCACTACTTCTGCTTGGTCAATAATATGGTCTTTGTCCTGAGCAAAATAATCGCGCAAAATATCAATCGGTAATTTTTGCATACCCACAAGTAGGCGGCAGATTCTATGTTCACCGTTTTCACCCTCCCTGACGCTTGCTCCTTCTAATTTGTCGATATTTTCGGCAACTTCTTTCCATCCGCGCAAGTTGAAATATCCCACACAGAAGTCCGTACGCTGCGATAGTTTAAGCGTTTCGTTCAACCCTTGTGTCAGGTGATTTTCTATGTTATCGTAAATTTTCGGCATAATATGTTATTTTTCTTCTTTATTATCTATTATCAACTCTTTTATGCTCACTTGTAATATATCAGCAATACGATTTAACATTTCCAAACTCGGCTGTTTCCGATTACAAGCGTACGCATTGACCATGCTGAAACTCTTACCCAGTTTCTCCGCCAACCACGTCTGTTTAA
>JAITXR010000143.1 GCA_031284665.1 Paludibacter sp. | reverse complement strand
TATTATTCTACAAATATAAAATATTTTTCTTAATTTGTATATCTATGCTTTTTCGGCAAAATCCCACATTTTTCATATATAAAATGTGGGAATTTCCACATTTTTGAGATTTTTTTTGCAAGCCGTAGGTTTGCATCGCTCGGTAGAAAAAAAGGAACACCATCAACACAGCATTCCGTAGGAATGCAACCCTCTCTTTTGGTTGCAAACCTACGGCTTGCAAAGCAAGGGTGTATGCAATTTTCTATCGAGCGATTCATTCCTAACGGAATGAAAAACACCACAAATTTTTTTCAACTAAATATCATTACAAGATAATAGTTTTTTTTTTACTTACCACTCACTGCCATATTCCGAAATTTGCTCGATAAAAGTGTATTTTTTCAATTTATTTCTAATATCATCAATATCAGGCGAAGTGTCGAGAAGTTGAATATTATAGGTTTTTGGAATAGAGAAACGAGATTTTGCTCCTGCTTGTTCTAAAATATTTTTTACTTTTAAGGAATCTATTCCTAATTCAAATGTTAGATAAATAGTGCCTTTATGATAAGTACTATCACCTATAGTTCCAATATTATAAAAGCGAACACCTGATTTATTGAGAAAAGGAACAATCACATTCACATTATTTACGATTTCTTCTATTTCTTTTCTGAATTTTTGTGCGTTTTTATCTTCCGCTTCTCTACTATGTCTTTTGTTTTTTTCCACAAACGATTTAGTTTCATAAGAAATATTTACTCCCGGATAACGCTTATTTTTTCCATCTAAAAAAAATATTTTTAAGCCGCTATTTCTCAATTTTTCTTTTACTTCATCGGGCTTTATTGATACAGGAATTGACAGATTGTAAATATAATGAGTCGGGCGTGTTTCAAGTCGTTTTGCATAGAAATCCAATTGTTTTTGCGTTTTATATGGTTTATAATCAAATGATTCACAGTTTCCATTCAAAGAGCGAGAAGAATAGATACTGTCAAAATCATACCAAAATGAAATTTTATAACTGTAACCGCATAAATGTGATATAGTGGTCGGTGCTAAAAATAATTTTTGGTCGTCAATCATTTCATCTTTGTCTGTAATCAACAGTGCCACATTGCGTTTCAATGTGCTATCATTATAAAAATCAAAGTTAGCATAATCAGAACGAGTAAATAAAACATATTTTATGTTTTTAACTTCACCGGGCATTGCATTCTCTACCGATGAATTTTCTGATATAATTAGATTTATCACATATATGCAAGCATACGCAATTAGTAGAACTGAGATAACAATAATAGGTATTTTCTTTGATTTTTTCATTTTTTATAAACTTTTTCAGACTTATATAGTTTTTGCCGCGAATGCGCGAATAATTATTTTGTTAATTTTTATAAATCTGCGTGCTAATCAAACTTTCAAATTCCCAACATTCCTCTCAATTTTCTTGAACTGAACGGCAAAAACGGCTCAAAAGCGATGCTCAAATTTGCCGCAAGTTGCAGCGATACGTTTAATATCGTGCCGACGCGCGTCATATCTGTTTTTGCTAATTTCCAAGGCTCTGTGTCGGCAAGATATTTGTTTCCTGTGCGCGCCAAATTCATCGCTTCACGCAACGCATCGCGGAAATGAAATTCGTCGAGTTGCTTTGATACCTGATTCTTGATACTTGATATACGCTCTAAAACTTCTTTGTCGTAATCACTAAGTTCGCCACATTCAGGCACTTTGCTATCAAAATATTTTTGCGTCAACACCAAAGTTCGATTTACAAAATTGCCATAAATTGCCACAAGTTCAGAATTGTTTCTCGTCTGAAAATCGTTCCAAGTAAAATCGTTGTCCTTTGTTTCGGGTGCATTTGCGGTTAAAACATAGCGCAAAACATCTTGTTTATCGGGGAAATCAAGTAAATATTCGTGCAGCCACACCGCCCAGTTTCGCGAAGTGCTGATTTTGTCGCCTTCGAGGTTAAGAAACTCATTAGCAGGCACATTGTCGGGCAAAATGTAACTTCCTTCGGCTTTGAGCATTGCCGGAAAAACGATACAGTGAAACACAATATTATCTTTTCCAATAAAATGAACAAGTCGGCTTTCGGGGTCTTTCCACCATTTTTCCCAACTGTCGGGCAGCAGTTCTTTTGTGTTTGATATATAGCCGATTGGCGCATCAAACCAGACGTAAAGCACTTTCCCTTCGGCATTGTCGGCAGGCACGGGGATTCCCCAGTCGAGGTCGCGACTTACGGCGCGTGGCTGCAAACCCATATCGAGCCAACTTTTACATTGTCCGTAAACATTTGTTTTCCATTCTTTGTGATTATCCAAAATCCATTCGCGCAGCCACGTTTCGTGTTTGTCGAGCGGCAAATACCAATGTTCGGTTTCGCGCATTATTGGCGTTGACCCACTCAAAGTTGATTTTGGATTTATTAAGTCGGTGGAATTTAGCGAAGTACCACAGGCTTCGCATTGGTCGCCGTAAGCATTTTCGTTGCCGCAATGCGGACATTTACCGGTAATATATCGGTCGGCAAGAAACTGATTTGCCACTTGGTCGAAATATTGTTCCGATTTTTGTTTTATAAACTCGCCTTTTGCGTCTAATTTCCGAAAAAAATCGGAAGCAGTGTCGTGATGAGTTTTCGAACTTGTGCGCGAATAAATATCGAACGAAATGCCAAATTCCTCGAACGATTTTTTGATAATATTGTGGTAGCGGTCAACAATATCTTGTGGAGTAAGCCCTTCCTTTTTCGCCTTAATGGTGATGGGAACGCCATGTTCGTCGCTGCCACCGATAAAAATTACATCTTCGCCTCGCAAGCGCAAATAGCGAACATAAATATCAGCCGGCACATATACACCCGCCAAATGCCCTATATGAACAGGTCCGTTGGCGTAGGGTAGGGCTGAAGTTACTGTCGTACGTTTAAATTTTGTCATTCTTTTTGTTGATTATTTGATAAAACGGACGCAAATATATAAAATATTTACAAGATGTTTTATATATTTGCCAAATCAAATTTGCTAAATTATTAATTTCTATCCAATTCCCAATGAAAAAAACACTTATTATTGTTGCCGTATTTCTATTTACGCTTATCGCTTTTGCTCAAGAAAATGAAAAAACTCCTGCTTTACCTTGGCGCAATGGCAAACTGCAAGTTAGCGAAAATCACAAATTTTTACAGCACCAAAACGGCAAACCATTTTTTTGGCTTGGCGAAACGGCTTGGCTTTTGCCCTCGCGTTCTAATCGCGACCAAGCAGGTTATTTTGTCGGGCAAGTTGCCAATAATGGTTTTAATGTTATTCAAATTTCGGTACTTCATTCGCTTGGAGCCACCAATGCCTACGGACATTTTGCCTTGCCTAACGGTTTCGATTTCAGCAATATAGACAAAGAGGGCGAAAATAATTACTGGAAACACGTTGATTATATTGTCGAAACGGCTCAGCGTCGTGGCGTTTATATTGCAATAGTATGCGTGTGGGGAGGCTCGGTAAAATCGGGGCTGCTCGGCGAAGAAGATGCAAAAAAATACGGAATTTTTCTTGCCGAACGCTACAAAAAATATCCGAACATTATTTGGATTATTGGGGGAGATGTGAAAGGCGATATTAACACTAATGTTTGGCGCACTCTTGCTACCACAATCAAAAACATTGATACCGAGCACATTATGACTTATCACCCGCTTGGGCGCACATTGTCGGCTACTTGGTTTAACAACGATTCGTGGCTCGATTTTAATATGTTTCAATCAGGACATCGCCGCTACGGACAGCGCAAAGGCGATGGCGATTATGCGATAGAAGAAAACACCGAAGAGGATTCGTGGCGTTTTGTGGAGCGTTCGTTTGCCTTTGAGCCGATAAAACCTGTTTTAGACGGCGAGCCTTCGTACGAAGGTATTCCGCAAGGTTTACACGACAGTTCCGAGCCGCTTTGGAATGCCGACGATGTGCGTAGATATGCCTATTGGTCGGTGTTTGCAGGTAGTATGGGGCATACATACGGAAATAACTCGACAATGCAAATGTATCAACCGGGAGTTTCGCCGGCGTATGGTGCCACAGAGCCTTGGTGGGAAAGTATTCACAACGACGGCGCAAGTCAAATGCAATATCTGAAAAAATTGATTTTGGCGTTCCCGTTTTTCGACCGCAAAGCCGACCAGTCGCTAATTTCGAGCAAAAACGGTATTCAGTACGAACGTGTTATTGCCTGCCGTGGTAACGATTTTATGCTTGCCTATAACTACACTAATAGCCGAATGGAAATTGATTTAACAAAAATTTCGGGCGCAAAGAAAAAAGCGTGGTGGTATAATCCTCGCAATGGTAAAATCGAATTTATTGGGGAATTTAACAACTCAAAACAAACTTTCAGTAACGATTCCGGCTATCGCGCAGGCAACGATTGGGTGCTGATTGTTACCGACAAAAACGCAAATTATGTGGAAAAGGAGTTGCAGTAGGTTGAATGGTTTGAGAAGTTTGAGAAGTTTGAGTGGTTTTAATGTTTGAGAAATTCGTAAAGTTAAAAGTTATAAAGTGCGGACTGTAGCTATGTAGCCCGTCATTGCGAGGGTATTTCCCAAAACAATCCAGAAATTAATTAATAGTGATTTATGGTTAATGATTTGAATTGTAGAGACTAGGCATGCCTTGTCTCTACAAGCCTCCGCAACCTAATTTCTTTTGAAAGCATCTGAAAAAAAGAAATCCTTAATTGAAATATTTTTATTAATAAATGCATTGTTGTTAAATAAAAAGTATTTATATTTGGCAAAAAATTATTTATGGGATAACTCCCCTACTTTACGAACTTCTAATATGAAAAAACATATTATTACCTTGCTGTTGATTGCCTTTGCACAAACAGCGTTTGCGGTGCAAATCGATTCTGTGCGGGTGTCGCCGGCAAATTGCGGTAACGATGGCTCAATTACCGTTTATCTGGGCGGTGCTGATTTGCCGTTGCTCGAAAACGTAATTTACAGTGCTAATGGCGTGCAAAGTTCGCTCAACACAATCCCAAACCTTGCGCCGGGTACTTACAATGTGCAGGTTTCGGGCTGGATTGGGAACAG
>JAITXR010000097.1 GCA_031284665.1 Paludibacter sp. | reverse complement strand
GTGATGCTTTCGGGACACGGCGGCGTAGTGATAGGCAGCGAAATGAGCGGCGGAGTGAAAAAAGTTACAATATCAAATTGCGTTTTCGACGGCACGGATGCAGGCATACGTCTCAAATCTACTCGCGCACGTGGCGGGATAGTGGAAGAAATTCGCGTTGATAATATTGTGATGAATAATATTCAGAAAAACGCCTTTATTTTCGACCTTTATTACACTCGCACCCAACCCGAGCCGGTATCGGAACGCACGCCAATTTTCCGCAACATCCACATTAGCAACATTACAGGAAATAATGTTAAAAAAGTAGGATATATCAATGGTCTCGACGAAATGTTTATCGAAAATATATCTTTTACAAACATAAATATTCAGGCTGAAAACGGATTTACTGCCGAAAAAGGCAGAAATTTAAGTTTTAGCAATGTTGATTTTGCCGTTACCAAAGGCGCATCGCTGGCTCTGACTAATTGCGAAAATATATTGCTCAACAATGTACATTCTTCCAATCCGGTTGCTAATCAAGCAATTGTGGAACTTGCCGGAACAAATAATGTGCTGATTAACAACTGTTTCCAAACCGCGCAAGCCGATTTATTTCTCAAATCAACCAAAAGCACTTACATTTGGGGAAATAACTTTTTGCAAAATGTAAAAACCGAAAAAACGGAAGAATAATTATTTTCCTGTGAATTTTTTTCTGTCTGAATCTTGATTAAGATGACAAGCAACGCATTACCCTAACAGAGATTTAAAAATCCCTGTTAGGGTTTGCTGTACCCCCACCCCGCTGGCGCGGATTTTCAATCCGTGTCTTGACAACACACATATAACCCCGCAACCAAAACCCTACAACCCTTATTGGGCGGTCTATTTCCTCCGATGCATCGGGGAGTTAGGGGAGCCGAAATCTGGATTGCTTCGTGAAATACACTCGCTAATCGGCTTGCCACTTGGCTTATCAAAAATGACGGCAGAGGTTGCTATTCTGCATCTTATCTTGTTAGCCCTTTAATAAAACAAATCAAAGTTCGGACAAAAAAAAGGAATGGCGGGCGTAAAAAAAAGAGAAATTTGAAATCCGAAAAATATTCCTTATATTTGTATCCTAAAATCACTCGAAACTATTTGTAAACATTGTGAAATTTGGCTTTTATACGCATAGAATGAATAAAATAAAAGATAAAATAAAAGAAATTTATTTCAGTCGCTTTCTTCTGAAAGTCAAAAGAAATGAATGGTGCTTTATCCTGCCTCCTACAATTGGTGACAGTTTTTTAATCCTGTCGTTAATCGCTGCTTTTAGAGAGCAAAACGCAAAACAGGACTTGATAAAATTGATTTTTTTGAACAAAAAACATATTGATATTCTGCGTTATTTCCCCTCGCTTATCGACAGTTATAAATTTATAATCCCCCCAAAATGGTTTTATTTTTACACGTACAGAAAAAATGAACTGCGACCGGGAACTCCAATCGCAGTGCATCCGCTGTGTTTTTTTGCAAATTCGTTCAAGGATTTAATAGGTTACAAGGGCATAAATTTATTGGAAATCTATAAAATAATGCTCAATATACGCTTGGATTCACAGTTAACAATGCCTGCCATTCTGCCAACACAGGACGCAATCGCAAAGCAGAAACTGTTGTCGTATAATCTTATCAACAAAAAAGTAATATTGCTGGCTCCGGAGGCTAATTCGACCAACGAAGATGAAATTCCGGTGGATAATTGGCGCGATTTGGCTGCCTATTTTCATCATCAGGGGTTTGAAATAGCGATGATTGCCTATAAAGATAAGTTCAAAAATTTCCCGAATGTTACCTATGTGGAATTTGGATTAGACGAAATGATTGCGGTTGGAAATCAAATCGATTTTTTTGTGAGCCTGAGAAGCGGGTTGTGCGATTTGATTGCAGCAAGCAAGTGCCAAAAACATATACTCTATCCGCAGCGCAACAGTTACTCGTCATCGTTTCTCGAATGGGCAAGCATTAACCTGATGGGTTTCGGGAAAAACATAAGCGAGTATGAATTTGATAACCTGAATGTTACCCAAATTTTTGATAATATAAAACAGAATATTGAACAATGAATAATAATGAGATTTATTTTGAGAAATTAGCCGATTACTCCAAAAAAGTACTGGACAGCCTGCCAATCGAAAAAGAAGTGCAAGCGTTGGATTATGCTGTGAATAAACTTTATGGCGTATTGAAAAACATCGGAGCCGCCGAATCTGCGAAAATTAAAGATTTGTGGGATTGCGAAACTCTGCCCGAAACACCAAATGTGCCTGTGGGACTGAATACTCTCGGCTTGCTAATCGACCGATTTACTATTTTGATAATTAAAGAATGGTGTCTGCGAAACAAAAACAATAATCCGGCGAAAGCTGACGAACTTTATCGCACTCAAACACAAGAAATTATCCACGCTCTGGCTGCCTGTCGCAAAGGTGCAGCGTCGCTTAATTCAAAAATCACTAACATCAAAACATCCGTAACTGCCGACAGTTGGGAAGAGGCTTATTTTGGGATGCTGGCAATAAATCTTGTCCTGTGGGAATCGCAGGAAGTGCTGTATATAAAGGATATTTCGAAACTTCCGACCGAGGAATTGCGAGATTATATTCACTGGTTTGCGTACGGAAATATGCAACGAAATGTATTAATTGAACTCTGCGAAAAAAAATACTGGGAAAAACGAGATGAGAAATAATTCGTCGAAACACAAAGTGGCTATTATTGGCAGCGGCATTTCGGGTTTGTCGGCAGCACAACTGTTAACGGCGCGAGGCTACACGGTAACTGTTTACGAAAAAACCAACTCGCCGGGCGGGCTTATTAAATGCAGCGTTGAGGATGGAGTGCTGTTTCATCGGGTAGGCGGACACGTGTTCAACACTAAAAATCAAGAAGTTATGGACTGGTTTTTTTCTTTTTTCGACAAAGAAAAAGATTTCATCCTGTCCGACCGAAATGCGCAAATATGGATGAACAATGAAAAAATCGGGTATCCTATCGAAAATTATCTATATCAAATAAACCCTGAATTGGTGGCGCAAATTGTCGAAGATTTGACAAAAGAAAAATCTCAACTCAATGATGAAATGTTCGAATCTTGTAATACTTTTTTTCACTATCTTTC
>JAITXR010000032.1 GCA_031284665.1 Paludibacter sp. | reverse complement strand
CATCTTTAACGATTTCGGGCGTTGTGCGACTTCCGGCAAGGTAAATTGTTTCAGCCACAGGCTCGAATGCTCCGCGGATGTAAGGAATTTTGTCGTCGATAATTATTTTCATTTTTGTATTTTTTGTATTTTTTTTGTCCATTGACCGTTTTAACCCTGTTAGGGTTTTAAATCTGAAAGTATTTCAAAACCAATATGTTATAACCCTAACAGAGTTTTAAACCTTAACCACAAAATAGATGAAGTTACACAAAGTTTCTTCAATTAATTTCTGCGATGCGGCATTCATTGTTAATTAAAATATATTTTTCGCCTGTTTCGGGGCAAATTGCTTCGTTGTTTTCGTCAAAAATCAGTTTGTGTCCGTTTTTACTTACCCAGCCTATTTGTCGAGCAGGATTGCCAGCCAGCAAAGCAAACGGTTTTACATCTTTTGTAACCACTGCACCCGCTCCAATAAGTGCATATTCGCCAATTTCGTTGCCGCAAATAATTGTAGCATTTGCGCCAATTGTTGCGCCACGCCGAATGTTTGTTGGGCGAAATTCCGTTTTGCGTTCAATAAAACTGCGTGGGTTAATGACATTTGTAAACACTGCCGAAGGAGCGATGAAAACGTCGTCGGCGCAAATTACACCTGTGTAAAGCGAAACATTGTTTTGAATTTTAACATTATTTCCTATTATTACTTTTGGCGAAATTACAACGTTTTGTCCGATATTACAGTTTTTGCCAATCGTGCAACCTTGCATAATGTGCGAAAACAACCAAATATGTGTTCCTTCGCCGATAGTGCAATCCGGCTCAATAATGGCGGTGGAATGGGAGAAATAATTCATTTGTAATAGTTAATAGTTTTTAGTTTATAGTTAATGCGAATCAAGGGTTAAATGGGAAGTCCCGTTAGGGACAATTTCCGATAGTTATCGTGAGGTAGAAATAAGATTACAAAACCAACAAACGTGCCGCAGGTATGTAACATAACCATATATCTATTCATTCCATACCGACTTTTCAAAGTTATGTTCAATAAAATTATATCCTAAATCGTATGTGATTGAACTTTTGTTGTTATATTCAAATTTATAAAAACGCCCATCGGTAGTGATGGCTTTATAATTATTTTCGTTATTTTTTTCACTGAACGAAAGCGAATAAATTGGGTTAAAAGTTTGTTCTGTTACATTACTTTTAGCAAGTTCTGTCCACAAATAAAAACTTTGGGATTTCTGTAATGGTAACGATAATAATTTATTTTTTCTAAAAGCATCGTAATTTAGTTGCGGATTTTCCGACAAACTGTCTAATTCTATTATGTCTTGCAGATGAAATATAGACACATAAGCCCATTTTAATTCTTTTGGAGCAGCATTCCCATAATCACGGATTGTTTTTACAATTTTACCATCTTTGATAAAAGTTGTTGTTATAGTTGCTTGGCAGGTGTAATCACATGAATAATGGTTTAATAAATTTATCGGATTTGCTTTTTTGAATTTACCGAATATATATTCTTGTGTATGATTATCAATTTTACCTTTAAAAAATCCTATTTTACTTGCATACGATTCTCCTTGAAAATAAACTTCGCCATTTTTATCTACAGAAATATTGATTATTTGACAAGTGCCAAAACAGCCCGAACTTGAATAAATAATCTGGTCAAAATCAGGAACAGTATCCACATTATATGTTAACCTTGAATATGTTTCGGTCGTTGAATCATTTACGGCTAATGTCAAAGTATCGTTGGAAAGATTAATAAATTTTCGATAAAACTCCCAATTATTATTGCTTAAATTTTTAATAAAAATGTTGTTACTCTGTATTTTATAGGGGACAAAACTGCCAAGATATTTTATTTCGTAATTTTCTGTAAATTGATACCAACCTTGAAAAATCTCAATCCTATCCTGTAAAAAAGAAATAGCATAAGGTGCAATGTCTGTTTTTCCCTTTTCAGAAAAGTCGCACTGAAACAATTCCCATTCGCCTATCAGTAAATGTTTCAATTTTTCATCTTGTCGATTAGCGTTATTACAACTTAAAGCAAGAAAACACACAATAAATAAAATAGTGTTTTTTATTTTCATAATGATTTGCATTTCTCACTTTGCTTTTATTCCCATTTCATCGGCAATTTTCATCATATATTCTCGTGCGGCTTGGTAGTCGTTGGGGATAATGCCGTCGAGAATGGCATCTTTTATTTTGGTTTTCAATTCGCCAACTGCCGCACAAGCGGGCAAGACAAAAGTTTCCATTATTTCGAGCCCTCTGATTGGTGGCTGAAAGTTGCGAATGTTGTCTTTTTCTTCGATTTCTTTCAGTTTTTGGCGCACTAACTGAAAATTATCGCGGAAACGTTTCACTTTATCGGGATTTTTTGAAGTAATATCGGCATCGCAAAGTGTCATCAAATCGTCAATATCATCCCCTGCCTCAAAGAGCAAACGCCTTACAGCCGAGTCGGTTACTTCATCTTCGCTCAGCACAATGGGGCGCATATGAAGCGATACAAGTTTTTGAACATAGCGCATTTTTTCGTTTTGCGGCATTTTCATTTTTGCAAACAGGGCGGGAAGCATTTGTTCACCAATGAAATTATGATTGTGGAAAGTCCAGCCAAGTCGTGTGTCGAATCGTTTTGAGCGCGGTTTGCCTATATCGTGCAGTAACGCCGCCCAGCGAAGCCACAGATTATCAGTGTGTTTGGCAATTTCGTCGAGCACCGCAATTGTGTGGTAAAAATTATCTTTATGCCCTATTCCGTCTTTTGTTTCAATGCCTCGTAAGGCTGCAAGTTCAGGGAAAATAATATCGAGCAAGCCGGTTTTATCAAGCAAAACAAAGCCTACCGACGGTCGGGGCGACATTATTATTTTATTCAATTCTTCGTTAATGCGTTCTTGCGATACGATTTTAATTCTTTCGCGATTGCGGATAATGGCGTCGAAAGTGTTGACTTCGAGGAAAAAACGCAGTTGCGCCGAAAAACGTATTCCGCGCATCATTCGCAGTGGGTCGTCCGAAAAGGTAATATCCGGATTGAGTGGGGTGCGCAGTACAAAGTTTTCTAAATCTTTCAATCCATCAAATGGGTCGATAAGTTCGCCGAAACGGTCGTTGTTTAAGCAAATTGCCATTGCATTAATTGTGAAATCTCGCCTGTTTTGGTCGTCTTCCAACGTGCCATCTTCCACTATTGGCTTGCGGCTGTCGTGCTGATAGGATTCGCGGCGTGCTCCGACAAATTCTATTTCCAAATCTCCAATTTTTACTTGCGCTGTGCCAAAGTTCTGAAAGTACGAAAAACTTGCTTTTCGCCCGAGTTTTTTTGCTAATTCTTCTGCTACTTCAATTCCACTTCCTACTGTAACAATGTCGATGTCCTGCGATTGCCGTTGCAAAAATATATCGCGCACATATCCGCCTATTACATAACATTCTTTGTGTTGTCGGTCGGCAATTTCCGAAATAATTTGAAATATGGGATTTGATAAGTGGTCTTTCATTACTGTTTTTTTTTAATTCAACATCAGATTAGTAATCATTAAATTAAAAAACAGTATTAAAATGCTGCTGTTTACTACTGCATTTGTACTTGCTCGCCCTACGTCTAATGCTCCTCCGCGAACAAAATATCCGTAATACGATGCCACTGATGCTATAATAAATGCAAAGACTAACGATTTTACTATCGAATACAGCAAATAATATGGTAAAAATGCGTATTGAATGCCGAGTACGTAATCGGCTACGGTGATTACATCGGTAAATGTAGCCACAAGCAAACCGCCTATCAGTCCTATTGCTGCGCTGAAAATTACCAAAAAAGGAATCATTACCACAAATGCCGTGATTTTTGGTAATATAAGGTAGTTGGCTGAGTTTACTCCCATAATTTCGAGGGCGTCTATTTGCTCGGTGATGCGCATTGTGCCGATTTCGGAGGCTATGTTGGAGCCGATTTTACCCGCTAAAATGAGACATAGAATGGTTGACGAAAATTCCAATAACAGTGTGTCGCGCGTTACTAAACCGGTGCTGTAGGCTGGCAGCATTGGGTTTTCGGTGTTGAGTTTTGTCTGAATTGTGAGAATTGCGCCGATGAATACGGAGATTATCATTACAATGGGCAAAGATTGCAGTCCGAGTTTCTCGAGTTCTTTGGGAAATTGACGAAGAAACATCCGCCCGTTATCTGCCGGCACAAGTACTCGGCGCATTAACAGCGTATATTGCCCTATTTGAGTGAAGAAATTCATTTAAAATGGTTAATGGTTAATGATAAATGGTTAATGACAGGCTGTTTTGCATCTAATATTTTCATTTATGGGCTTCCCAAATTCAGTTTGGGTGTCCCTAATTATCAATTATCAATTAATAATTATCAATTAACTACTATTTTCATTGTCTTATTTCCCAACTTTACGATTAACATTTGTTTTTTCGGCAATTGGTTAATGGCAAATTTATCGCCGCTGGTTTGAAACAGTAGTTGCCCAAGTACGTTGTAAACCGAAACAATGCTGTTTGGCTCATCTGCAAATACCGGCACAACTGCCGAAGGCTCGTTTGTTTTGATATGTATTGTGTTCGAGAAACTTGTAATGTTTTCGTAAACCACGCTGCTGTCAGGTCTTATTTTTTTGTCGCTTGCTTTTACTTTGTAGTAGTAGTCGGTTTCTGCCGATAGACCGGTAATTGTATCGCTTGTTCCTTCCACCCATTTATTCGAAATTATTATATTTATTGTATTGGCGAAGGTTACAGCCACATCGTCAATAAAAATATTTCCACTTGTAGGCGTAGAGTATTCTAATTTGAAGGCGGAATAATTATCGTTTTCGGTAAAATTATAAATCAGCGTATCGCTCAATCCAAGTATAATATCAATGCTGTCGATTTTTACAAACTCTGTTCCATTCCACGCATTTACATATAATTTGCAATTATATCCAGTTGACGATTTTAGAATAAACGATAAACTTGTTGCTTGACTGTTGAACATATCCGTTTGCAGATAATCGCCATTTGTGCGCAATGCAAGTGCAGGAGGTGCATCGCCGCTATATGTGGTCGAAGTTGTTGTGGCATTGGCGTTTGTAGTCCATCCGCCGAGCAAATTCAATCCATTAGCAAAATTTTCTTTAATAGTGCTTTCTTGGTCGGTAGCAGTGAAAACGGTGAGATAATACCCCGTAGCATCGGGTACTGCCTCCCAATTTGCCACAAATGAATATCCGGTAACTTGCTGAGCCATTTTTGCCACAGGCGGTACGATGACAACTTCGTGAGTTGCAATTCCGCTTATGTTGATT
>JAITXR010000010.1 GCA_031284665.1 Paludibacter sp. | reverse complement strand
AAAGTTTTTGCAATTAACCCTAACAGGGCGTTAAAACCCTGTTAGGATTAAGGCAAAATTAATTTGTAATTTTCTTAATAAATTCTAATTTTCTTAGTGTTTCTTATAAAGTAGTGTTTAGTTTGAAGGAGGTACAAAGTGCGGTGAAGTGATAATCAAATCGCCTTTGTACCTTTTTCTTTTGAAACAAAAGACAGGGAATGCGAAATGCGAAATGTAAAATGTAAAATGTAAAATGTAAAATGTAGAATGTAGAATGCGAAATGTAAAATGTAAAATTAAGAAATTAAGAAATGTAGAAATTGAAAAAACTACTAATTAGGTAACTACTCAAACATTCAAACTATTCAAACAATAAAATGGACGAAGGCACGAAAGGGCGAAAAAAACTACTAATTTGGCAAAACTCCCCTATTCACTATTAACTATCAACTATCAACTATCTTGAAATTCTTACGCTTATGAAAACTTATTCGTTATTGGCAATAATATTATTATGTTTCTGTCTTCACGCCGAAGATGGCAGCCAATTGTGGTTACGTTACGAAGGTAATGCCAATGCCCAAATTACTGCAAATGTAAAAAACAGTAAAACTGTTGATATTGCGCTGTCTGAACTTACGCAGTATTGGAAAGGCGCGCCTGTGTTGCTGGAAAAGAAACGTACAAAAACTACCGACGAAGGTTTTACTATCGTTTCAGATAAAAAAAATAATAGTCTGAAAATCGTTGCCTCTACTGATATTGCTTTGCTTTACGGCGCATATCATTTACTGCGTTTGCAGCAAACAGGACAAGTTACCGAAAATTTGAACATCTCGCAAACTCCAAAATATCAATACCGTATTCTAAATCATTGGGATAATCTCGATGGCTCAATTGAGCGCGGTTATGCCGGTCGTTCACTTTGGGAATGGGAAAAATTACCAAACGAAATTTCGCCACGTTATGAGCAATATGCCCGTGCAAACGCCTCTATAGGCATTAATGCTACTGTGTTGAATAATGTAAATGCAAATCCTAAAATTCTTACTCAGGAGTATTTGCAGAAAGTAAAAGTGTTAGCCGATATTTTTCGCCCTTATGGTTTGAAAGTATTTTTGTCGGTCAATTTTGCCTCTCCCAAAACGCTTGGCGGCTTGCCGGATGCTGACCCGCTCAACCCTGAAGTTGCTAAATGGTGGAAAGCAAAAGCGAAAGAAATTTACGCCCTAATTCCCGATTTTGGCGGTTTTTTGGTAAAGGCAAACAGCGAAGGGCAATCAGGACCGCAGGATTATGGGCGCAGTCATGTAGATGGTGCAAATATGCTCGCCGATGTGCTGAAACCTTTTGGCGGAATTGTGATGTGGCGGGCGTTTGTGTATGCGCCAAGTTCCGACGACAGAGCAAAACAGGCGTATTTGGAATTTATGCCTTTCGACGGTAAATTCCGCGACAATGTGATTATTCAAGTTAAAAACGGGCCTATTGATTTTCAGCCGCGCGAGCCTGTAAGTGCACTTTTCGGCGCAATGCAGAAAACGCCTGTAATGGTCGAATTTCAAATCACACAGGAATATCTCGGTTTCTCAAATCATTTGGTGTATTTATCGCCGCTTTTTGAGGAATGTCTCCAAACCGACACTTACGCAAAAGGGCAAACGAGTACAGTTGCCAAAACCACTGACGGCTCACTTTTTGGGCATCGAATTTCGGCAATCGCAGGCGTAGCAAATACCGGCTCGGATGTAAATTGGTGCGGGCACGATTTTGCGCAGGCTAATTGGTATGCATTTGGGCGATTGGCGTGGAATTATGAATTGACATCGGAACAAATTGCCGATGAATGGATTAAACAAACATTTAACGATAAAAAGGAATTTTTAGAGCCTGTAAAAGGCTTAATGCTCAGTTCGCGCGAAGCTGTGGTCGATTATATGATGCCGCTGGGATTGCATCATATTTTTGCTATGGGTCATCATTATGGTCCTGAGCCTTGGTGTTATTTCCCGAATATGCGGCAGGATTGGTTGCCTCCCTATTATCACAAAGCCGACAGTGAGGGTGTGGGATTCGACCGCAGCAAAACAGGAAGTAATGCTGTGGCGCAATATTTCCCGCCGTTGAACGAAAAATACGGAAATATAGAGCAATGTCCCGAAGAATTTTTGCTCTGGTTTCATCATGTTGCTTGGGATTATAAACTCAAAAACGGTCGCACACTTTGGGACGAACTTTGTTATAGCTACGACAATGGAGTTAAGGAAGTACGCGATTTTCAGAAAATATGGGACAGAATGGAAAACTATGTTGATGCCGAACGTTTTGAACTTGTACAAACAAAACTGCAAATACAGGCGCGTGATGCAATGTGGTGGAAAGATGCCTGTTTGCTTTATTTTCAAAGCTTTTCACAACTTCCTATTCCGTATGATATAGAACGTCCTGTACACAAACTCGACCAATTACAGAAAATTAAATTATCAATTAGTAATCACGAAAATGCAATATTAGAAACAATAAACAGATGAAAAAAATATTAACTATTTTAACAGTGGCAGTATTCGCAATAAACTCAATAACTTGCACAAGTGAACAAATAAAATCTTTGCCTCGCAGTACTCCCGAAAAAGAAAATGTTGAAATACAGGGAATTGAGGCATATCTCGATGCTCTTAAAAAAGACAGTATTGAAATTCACAGCCTAATGTTAGTGCGAAACGGAAAAGTAGTTTACGAAAAATGGTTTGAAGGCAATTCGCCCGATAGTGTACATATTATGAACTCGGTAAGTAAAAGTTTTACGGCTACGGCTATAGGTTTTGCTGTTGATGAAGGGTTAATCGCTTTGGATGATAAAGTTATTTCATTTTTTCCTGACGATTTACCCGATACAATTAGTCCATACTTAGCGCAACTGCGTATTTGGGATTTGCTTACAATGACTGTGGGGCAAGCCAAAGAGCCTGCTCGAAACGATGATAATAATTGGATAAAAGGCTTTTTGGCTACATCTGTTACTATTGAACCCGGAACACGTTTTTATTATAATTCGATGGCAAGTTTTATGCTGTCTGCTATTGTTCAGAAAGTTACAGGGCAGTTGATGTTCGATTATCTTAAACCTCGCTTGTTTGAGCCGCTGCATATTGATAATATCTATTGGCAAACAAATCCACAAGGTATTAACGTAGGCGGATGGGGTTTGTTTATCAAAACAGAAGATATGGCTAAGTTCGGTTTATTGTTTCTACAAAATGGAGTGTGGGAAGGCAAACAATTGCTACCAAAAACTTGGGTAGAGCAGGCTTCTGCGCTTCAAATACAAACTCCGGCAGGCTACCCGGGCGATGGAGCAGACAAACCCGGCGATGAGTGGGCGGAAGGTTATGCCTTTCAGATGTGGCGTTGCAAGCACAATGTTTATCGTGCAGATGGTGCTCGTGGGCAGTTTATTTTCGTTATTCCCGAAAAAAACACTGTAATAGCCATTACCTCAAACACAAATAATACCAGCCCCGAAATCAGTTTGATTTGGGATTATATTTTACCT
>JAITXR010000377.1 GCA_031284665.1 Paludibacter sp. | reverse complement strand
TCATCTAATATTCGCAATACTGATAATATCGGCAAAAACTCCGGCAGCAGTAACGTTTGCGCCTGCTCCGTAGCCTTTAATTATCATTGGGTAATCGTGGTAACGCTCGGTGGTGATTAGTACAATATTATTGCTGCCCTGCAAATCGAAAAACGGATGCAAACTGTCAACTTCTTTTAATCCCACAGAGCATTTGCCGAGTTCCATTGTAGCCACAAATCGCCAACGCTTATTATTTGCCGCCAGCAATTTGCGTTGTTCTTCGAGTGATTGGTCGAGTTGCGTGATGTTTTTCCAAAAATTTTCCAAACTTCCTTCAAAATAATTTTCGGACACAAACAGCCTTTTTTCAACATCTGCTTGTTCGGTTTTGTAACCCGATTCGCGCGCCAAAATTACAAGTTTACGAATAACGTCCGTTCCGCTCAAATCAATGCGCGGGTCAGGCTCGCTGTAACCTTGCTCCTTTGCCATTCTGATTGCTTTGCTCAAAGGTATTTCTTCGGAAATGGTGTTAAAAATAAAATTCAGCGTTCCCGAAAGTACGGCTTCCATTTTCAGAACTTTATCGCCGCTGTTAATCAGGCTGTTAACGGTGTTTATGATTGGCAAACCGGCTCCTACATTTGTTTCAAAAAGGAATTTTACGCCTCGTCGTCGCGCAGTTTCTTTCAGTTGCCAATAATTTTGGTACGACGACGATGCCGCAAGTTTATTGGCAGTTACAACCGATATGTTATTGTTTATCAAATGATTATACATTTCAGAAATTTCGTTGCTTGCCGTGCAGTCCACAAATACCGAATTAAAAATATTCATATTTATAAATTCGTGGCAAATAGCCGACGAAGAGGCATTTTCGCCATTATCAAAAAGCAGTTGGCGGTAATTGTCGAGTGCAATTCCTTCGCGCGAGAAAAGCATTTTTTTACTCGATGCAATACCTACCACATTGAGTTTCAATCCATTCTGGCTCATAAGTGTAGGTTGCTGTTTTTTAATTTGTTCGAGCAAACTGCCACCAACAGTTCCAACGCCGACAACACAAATGTTAAGTACCTGATATTCGGACAGAAAAAACGAGTCGTGACTTACAGTTAGTGCTTTACGCAGCGATTTGCGGTCGGTAACAAACGAGATATTTGTTTCGGAAGCACCTTGTGCACAGGCAATTACGTTAATACCGTTTTTCCCCAGCGTGCCAAAAAGTTTACCGGCAATACCGGGCGTGCGTTTCATATTGTCGCCCACAATCGCCACAGTAGCGAGGTCGTCTTCTGAAAAAATCTGGTCAATTTCGCCACGTTTAATCTCAGCATCAAATTCCTGCTGCAAAACCTCTACAGCCAGCGCGCTGTCGGCATTTCTTACACCAATTGAAGTTGTGTTTTCCGACGATGCCTGCGAAACCAGAAAAACGCTTATTCCATTTGATGCCAATGCCTTGAAAATCCGAAAATTAACGCCGATAACGCCCACCATTCCAAGTCCTTGAATGGTAATAAGCGAAGTGTCGTTAATCGACGAAATTCCTTTAATAGCCTTTGAAGTTGCCTCTGCTTTTTGCGAGGAAATGTAAGTCCCTTTTGCATCGGGATTAAAAGTATTTTTAATTACAACAGGAATATTTTTGTGAAAAACAGGAAAAATAGTTGGCGGATAAATAACTTTTGCACCAAAGTTACAAAGTTCCATTGCCTCGCTAAAACTCAGTTGTTCAATCACATAAGTATTATTTATTATGCGCGGGTCGGCGGTCATAAAACCATCAACATCAGTCCAAATTTCCAGAATTTCGGCATTCAGAGTAGCGGCAATTATGGCAGCGGTGTAGTCGGAGCCGCCTCTGCCGAGATTGGTTACAAAACCGGTTGTGCTGTCGGTCGAAATAAATCCTCCGCAGACCAAAATTGAAGTATTGCCGGCAAAAGTTTGTTGTACCAAAGCGTTTGTAGCCGTAAAATCAGCAACGTGTTTATCGAATTGATTATTGGTTTTGATAAATTTTCGCGAGTCGCAGTGAGTAGCACTTTCAATCGAATTTGCAACTATTAACGACGATAAAACTTCGCCGTAACTGACCACAATATCGGTAATTTTCCGTGACGAATCGCGAATTAAAAAAATGCCACGCAGTATATTTGCCAAATCGTCGAATATGGCTTTTATTTCGTTTGTCAAAGGAATTTTCTCGTTTGGCATAACCACATTGTTAATTATATCGAAATGCCTCTGCGCCAAGTCGTTATATTCCTGCAAATACGATTCGTCGCCATTCGAGGCAAGGCTCACGAGTTGATACAATTTATCCGTTACGCCCGACAGTGCCGAAACTACTACTATCAGTGGTTTTTTCTCGGCTTGAACAATTTTTTTCAGGCTCAAAATCCCTTCAATAGAGCCAACCGAAGTTCCTCCAAATTTTAATACTTTCATTTTTATAAGGTTTGAATAGTTTGAATAGTTTGAGAAGTTGCGGAAGTTAAAGAAGTTAGAATAGTTTGAATGTTTGAGTAGTTACCTAATCAGTAGTATTTTCACTAATCACTGTCTTTGCTTTTTGCTCTCAGGTCTTTTTAAACAGCCACAAAATTACACAAAAAAAGCAAATCAACCGAAATAGTAAATTTTTTTTTCCAAAAATTGCTTGTTTCATAAAAAAATAATACCTTTGCGCAGAATTTCAATTTAATCAATCGTTGAGATTCAAAAATAGGGGTGCCTTAATAATTTTGGCTGAGAACATACCCTTTGAACCCGCTGCGTAATGGCAGAAGGGGAAAAAGTAAAAATTCTTCCGTTTTATTCAGTGCGCTCATAACTCGATTTTTTTAAACCTATTAAATTATTTTGTTATGAGAAAAAACATTTTTCTTTCAATCATTTTTCTACTTTCATTTTTTAACGTTAATGCGCAGTATTCCATTCGGGGCAAGGTAGTTTCCGAAGATGGAGTTGCAGTTCCAAATGCTACAGTCCTGATTATCAAGGCTAATTTATCAAAAACAACCGACAGCATCGGGCAATTTGAGTTTAACGGCATTCCGTTTCCTCGTCGATTTAATCTTCTTGTGTCGTCAGTTGGCTTTGAAACAACAAAGTTTGATGCCACTACCGACGACCATGTACTTATTATTCTTCCCAAACAAACTTATTCAATTGATGAGGTAGTTGTAACTTCGACTCGAAATCCGATAAAAACGAATTTCACCTCACAAACTATTGACAGCAAGAAACTTAACGCACAAAATACGGGTGTAAATTTGCCGTATTTGCTTTCGTCAACGCCTTCGCTTGTGGCTACCTCGGATGACGGACTTGGTGTGGGTTACACTTATTTTCGGGTGCGCGGCGTTGATCAAACTCGTATCAATATGACTGTCAATGGCGTACCTTTGAACGACAGCGAAAGCCAAGACGTTTTTTGGGTAAATATGACCGATTTTGCGTCCGGTCTCGCCAATGTGCAAGTGCAGCGCGGCGTGGGAACTTCGACTAACGGACCTGCTGCTTTTGGAGCGAGTGTAAATATGTTAACTGCCTTAACTGCCGATCATCCTTATGCTAAAATTGAATTTAATGCAGGCTCGTACAATACATTTCGCGAATCGGCAAAAATCAGTACCGGACTGATGCCAAACGGCTTTGCTTTTGATGCGCGGATTTCAAAAGTCAATTCCGATGGATATTTGGAACGGGCGGCGAGCGACCTTTATTCATATAATTTTCAAGGGGCTTATTTCAATGCAGGAACAATGTTTAAACTGCTTGTCTTTGGCGGAAAAGAAAAAACTTATATGGCATGGGATGGCGTTGATGCCGAAACATTAGCCGAAAATCCGCGCTATAATCCCGCAGGAAAATACAAAGACGACAACGGTAAAACAGCGTTTTACGACAATCAAACCGATAATTACGAACAGCAACACTTTCAACTGCATTTTAC
>JAITXR010000342.1 GCA_031284665.1 Paludibacter sp. | reverse complement strand
AATGCTTTTGTGGCTACGGATGATTATTCGGTTATAGAACAATTACAGCAAAATTTTCCACAATGGACAATTACAACGCTTTGTACCGCTGCCGAGCGAGGCTATGACCATGGCACTTTCCTGAAACTCTCGAAACAGGAAAAGTTCGATTCGTTAATTCGCCTTTTTGCCGAAATGGATATTCTGGAACAATCCGAACAGTTTATTGGCACTTTCAGTTCAAACATCGGGATGAATATGGGCTTTAGATTAGACGAAAACAAACTTACAGGTTTGGATTTCGACAAATGGCAAATGTGGTAAAAGCATAATCTAAACTATTCACTATCAACTATTTACTATAAACTATTTTACTATAAACTATTTTACTATAAACTATTCCCTTTCTTTTATCCCCATCACAGCCACAGCCCCCAAAACAAGTGCCGCACCAGCCACCGCCAACATTGCTGCTTGCGAGCCTACAATATTTAAAATCACTCCGCCAAGCAAGGCTGCAACTATCTGAGGCAAGCAAATTGTACCGTTAAACAACCCAAGATATGCCCCCATATTTTTGCCCGAAAGCGCATTTGTCAATATCGTAAATGGCAGTGCCAACATTGCTGCCCAAGCACATCCCACAAGCGCATACGAGCCAAAAAGCAAGTATTGATTGTGAACAAAAAATATGGAAATAAAGCCCGCAGCACCCAACAGCAACGAAAGCGAATAAACCAATTTTTTCTGTTTGAAAAGCGGAATTATCAACGCCCAGCCAACCGACGCAATCGCCTGAACAGCAAATAAAATTCCCACCCAATTACCCGCCTCTTGATATTCGGCAAGTTTGGCGTGTCCTTCGGCGTGCGTGTCAACTCCCCATACATTTTCGGCAATACCGCCATTGGTGTAAGTCCACATATACATAAACGCCACCCAGCAAAAAAACTGCACTAAACCCACTGTCCAAAACACTTTCGGGGCTTTTTTCAACAAAGTAATAAAATCCGATTTTTCCTTTACAGGCGGATTTTCGTCAAAACCGTGAAATTTGGCATATTCGCGTGGCGGCATTTCCTTAACTTTCCAAACAGTGTACAACACGCAAAGTATCAAAATTCCTGCACCAACATAAAACGAATAAATCACCGAATCGGGAACAACGCCGTCGGCTGCCACATTCGAAATGCCGATAAAAGTGAAAATAAACGGGAACAAAAACCCGAGAACACTGCCCAGATTTACCAAAAAACTTTGAATTGAATAAGCAAAAGTTTTCTGTTTTTCGTTCACCATATCGCCCACAAGCATTTTGAACGGCTGCATCGCCATATTTATCGAAGTGTCGAGAAACATTAAGGCAATCAAACCAAAAATTAGCGCAGTACTAATTGCAAGATTATAACTGCCAGCATTTGGCAGCAGGCACATTACAATAATGGCAACCACCGCCCCAACAAAAAGATACGGAATGCGCCGCCCAAATTTTGGCAACCACGTTTTATCGCTCAACGAGCCAACTATCGGTTGCACAATAATGCCCATTAGCGGAGGTAAAATCCAGAAAAAACTCAACGAGTGAGGGTCGGCGCCAAGCGTAGCAAAAATGCGGCTGATATTGGCACTTTGCAAAGCGTAAGCAATTTGCACACCAAAAAATCCGAAACTTAAATTCCAAATTGACCAAAAAGGCAAGTTAGGTTTGCTGTCCATAATATTATTTTTAAGAGTTAGAAAAGCAAATTTACTCGAAAAATTGATTTCAACAAATTTTATTTATCAAAATCTAAACTATAATCACAATAAAATTGTTTATTATCAACAGATTAATCTATTAATTGGGCTTGAATTTCTAAATGCAAAAAAACAAAAATGTGTGTATTCTTATCACAAATCGAATATAATTTATCTTTTTTGACCAATTTAACAGCCATTTAGACCTTTTGAGATTCAATTTCAGGCAGTATTTTTGTCGAGTTATTAATACTGAAATTTTTAGAATTTAAAAAATAAAATGACTTCCGTAAAACGCCCTAATATGAAAAGTCCCACAGGGACGACATTAAGTATCGTCCCTGTGGGACTTTCGTCGAGAATAGAATGTTTTTCGGATAATCATTAAAAGTAATTTAAAAGCAATTTATTTTGTTTATTCTAAAATATTTTCGTGTTTCATTTGTCTTAATAAATGCAATACATATAAATCAATAATTTTTTAACAATACTTGCCATTAATTAGGCAATAAAAAAAGTAATATCCTCGTTTATCAATTATGTTATTTAGAAAAAATATATTATTTATTTCAATTTTATTTTTGTGCAATTTATCTGTTTATTCTCAACTTTCGATAAGTAAACGCCAAACTGTTACGCCAATTTTAGCCGATTCCGTTGACATTCAATACTATAAAAACAAAAATTTTGGTGCTGTAGTAAGTCAAGTTTTGGGATTAAATGCTGGAGTTTGGGCGTTCGACCGCTATGCGACTAACTCCCATTTTGCGTATGTCAGTTGGCAAAGCATACAGGATAATTTTAGGCACGGCTTTGTGTGGGATAACGACAAAATGGGAACAAATTTGTTTCTGCATCCTTATAATGGCGGTTTGTACTATAATTCGGCGCGGTCTAACGGCTTTAATATGTGGCAATCGTCATTGTTTACGCTGTTTGGCAGCACAATTTGGGAAATGTTTTGCGAAAACGAGTATCCGTCAATCAACGATGTCGTCAACACCACTGCCGGCGGGGTTATTATGGGCGAAGCTTTTTATCGAACATCCGATATTGTGCTCGACGACAGGGCGAGAGGAATTTCACGTTTTGCGCGCGAATTTGCAGGATTTTTGATTTCGCCTACAAGAGGTTTTACGCGCATAATAAACGGTGATGCTTGGAGAATAAGGCAAACTTCGGGGCGGCAATTCGGCACACCAAATGCCGTTGCGGAAGTCTCGGTCGGCATAAAAAATATCGAACTCCGCGATGAAATTTTTGACGAAGGTTTTGGGCTTGCCGTAGATGTTGCGCTGGAATATGGCGAGCGTTTCGAGACCAATGGCTGGAAACCTTACGATTATTTTACTTTCAGAGGAAGTGTGAATTTACAGAAAAATCAACCTCTTTTAGGCGCAATGACCATTTCGGGGCGACTGTACGGAACTGATTTAATCGATTCAAAAAAAGATTATCTGAATTTCGGAATTTATCAGCATTTCAATTACTACGATTCCGACACTATTTCTGACGTTTCCAATACAGTGCCTTATCGCTTTGGAACGCCATCTTGTTTCGGTATAGGGCTGATGTACAACAACAAACGTTATGAGAATTGGCATTTTGATTCCTATTTTCATTTGAATGCCGTACTTTTGGGTGCAATGTTGAGCGACCATTATTCCGTAGGCGAGCGAAATTACAATATGAGCAACGGCTTTGGTGTTCAAACAGGATATTCGCTTTCGTACAAAGATAAACTGCGTTGGTCGTTTTCGTCCGATGCTTTTCGTTTGTTTATATTCAACGGCTACCCTGAGGATTTGGATTTAGACGATGCAGACTACAAACATACTAATTATAAAGGAGATAATTCAAACTCCGTGTCGAATGTTTCTTCCTTAAAATTAGATGTAAAATTGGCAAAAAACATTTTTTTTACAGGCGTAACTTCGTTTTTTGTCCGTTCCACGAAATATAAATTTTATGAAGACGTTTTTTCTTGGACTTTGGAACATAAACTTATGGTTTCATTAAAATTTTAGAGACAATGAGCAATGTGCTAATTAACAATGAAGAAATGAAGAAATGTAGGAATTAATGTAAAATGGCGTGTCAATGTGCAATTTGCCAATAAACAATTAAGAAATGTAGAAATTAATAGAGTTTATATAGATTTCTCTATATGCGGAAATCCAATAATTTATTGTGAAGTTCGGACACAAAAAACCTTCCAAGTACCTGATACTTGGAAGGTTTAATACTTAGTTTACACTATGTTGTTGCGATTTATTTTTTGATAACTTTTGTTACCGAAGTTTTGTCATCCAAAGTGATTATTACAAAGTAAACGCCTTGTGCACGGCTGGCAAGGTTGAGCGTGTAACTACCTCCTGCGCTGCTGTGAGTTTCGAGCGTTCTCCCTGCGAGGTCAACTACACTTATGTCGGCTTTTGCAACAGTGTTTATCATTACCAAAGCATCGGTCAGAGTAGGATACACAGAAATTCCGTCGCTGTCGGCAATATCGCTACTCGTTATAGTTTGTGCACCTGTGGTAAACGACCAAGAGAAGTCTCTTGCCAAACCTATAATTGCTGTTGCGGGAATTGTAACTGTGTATTGTGTGTTGGGGCGAAGCATAGAGTGGAAAATTGAATATGTTGTCCCACTTAATCCTGCACCGCTAACAAATACATTAGTTACTGCTGTGCCGCTAACTGTTTCTTTGATTGACACTTGGTTCCAATTAGGTTGCCCGTTGGTGTCCGGGTCTTTACTAAGAGTTACGCTTATTATAGTATCGCGGTTTACTCCGGTTGCTCCACTTATCGGATTGTGTGCTATAATCTCAACAGGTACATTGCCCACAGAGAACGACCAAATAACATCCGCGTCGAGTCCATCGATTGCAGTTTTTGGAACAGTTACGGTATAAGTGGTACTTGGGGCAAAATCAGTGTGAGCAATAGTTATTACATTTCCGCTATAAGTAGCCGCCACACTCATTGCACCGCTTATCGTTATACGGCTCAGTCTTGGCTCGCTATTGATATTTACAGGACGATTGAATGTAACTTTAACATCTGCATCAACTGCTACGTTGGGGGCAGCCACAGCAGGAGTTTTACTTACTGCTTCCAAGTGTGCAAATTGTGTGGTAAACATCCAAACAACGTCATAATCAAGACCAATAATTGCGGATTTAGGAATAGTTACAGTGTAAGTTTTGTTATATTCAAAATCGGCATGAGCAATGCTGATTACGTTTCCGCTGAATGTAGCCGATACGCCTGTTACGCCGTTATCAATTGTTACACCGCTTAGATTAGGAACTCCATTAATATTTACAGGGAAATTAAATGTAGCCTTAATTTCTGTATCTAATTGCACTCCAGTTGCTACGATTGCAGGAACGAGGTTCGTATGACGTACATTTGCAATTTCGGTAGTGAAACTCCAAACAATATCATTAACAAGACCGATAACCGCAGTTTTAGGAATAGTTACAGTGTAAGTTTTTTTGTATGCAAAATCGTCATGAGCAATGCTGATTACGTTTCCGCTAAATGTAGCCGATACGCCTGTTGTGCCGTTGTCGATTGTGATACCGCTTAAATCCGGCACGCCATTAATATTTACAGGAAGATTAAATTTAGCCTTAATTTCTGTATCTATATGTACAGCGCTTGCTACAATTGCCGGAACGAGGTTAGTATAGTGCACATCTGCAATTTCGGTAGTGAAACTCCAAATAATATCACTAACAAGACCGGTAACCGCAGTTTTAGGAATAGTTACAGTGTAAGTTTTATTATATGCAAAGTTGGCATGAGCAATGCTGAGTACATTTCCACTGTATGTAGCTAATACGCCTGTTCTGCCGTTATCTATTGTGATACCGGTAAGATTAGGAACGCCATTAATATTTACAGGGAAATCTAAGGTAACTTTAACATCTGCATTAACTGCTACGTTGGGGGCATCGATGGCAGGAGTTCTACTTACTACATCTAAATCTTTTATTCCGGTAGTGAAATCCCACGTTATCTCGGCATCAAGACCCGGTACCGCGCTTGTCG
>JAITXR010000337.1 GCA_031284665.1 Paludibacter sp. | reverse complement strand
GGATATGCAGTTATCTACGTTTTTTAGCATAACGGATGCGTTGGGGTTGCGATTTGCGCTGGTGTAAACTGATATTATAAAATCAAAAAACGCTAATAATCTTTAAGACTATTAGCGTTCTTTTTTCCTTGCGGTACGGACGGGACTCGAACCCGCGACCTCCGCCGTGACAGGGCGGCATTCTAACCAACTGAACTACCGAACCGTTTCCGGTTGTGCTCTCGTATTTTGTTGAAAGCGGGTGCAAAGATAAAACATTTTTTTTATCAGAACAAATTTTTTGGCAACTTTTTTTTATTTTTTTTCAATGTTTTGATTTTTAACACAAACAGCAGTGAAAAAAGGCGCAGAAATAGTGATTAACGATTAGTGATAAGTGATTATTATATTAATTATGCGAATAAAGATTCCAACAAATAGTCCCGTTAGGGACAATATATTGGTAGAAATAATTGTACAAAACCTACCAGCGTGCCGTAGGTACGCAACATAAACATAATAAAACAAAAACATATCGCGTACCTACGGCACGCTAAACGTAATAACAATACTTTTTCTACCAATATGAAGTGCCTAACGGCACAAAAAATCAGTAAATTTTCAATCCTTGATTCATATTAATCATAAAAATCACAAAAATTATAGTTCCGACAATTAATTTTGATGAAATAACTAAATTTTTTCATAAATTTGCCTTTATAAACTTTATAATTTTACCAATTTTATGAACTCTCACACTTTCAAATTTTACAAACTCTCAAACTTACTGATTTTTATGTTCTTTACTTTTGCTTTATTGGCACAAAAATCTGTTCCGCTCGAGCAGCGCATCGACGAAACGTTGAAACAACTCACTTTGGACGAAAAAGTTGCTCTTTTGCACGCGCAATCCAAATTCAGCAGTGCCGGTGTGCCGCGTCTTGGCATTCCCGAAAATTGGATGAGCGACGGACCTCACGGCATTCGCAACGAAGTGTTGTGGGACGAATGGTACGCTGCCGGCTGGACTAACGACTCGTGTATCGCTTTTCCCGCGCTTACTTGTTTGGCTGCCACTTGGAATCCTGAAATGGCTGCGCTTTACGGCAATGCAATTGGGCAAGAGGCGCGTTATCGCAATAAAAATGTACTGTTGGGACCGGGCGTAAATATCTATCGCACACCGCTTAACGGTCGAAATTTTGAATATATGGGTGAAGACCCTTATCTTGCAGCGCAAATGGTAGTGCCTTATGTTTGGAATGTACAAAAAAATGGAGTTGCGGCTTGTGTTAAACATTATGCGCTTAATAATCAGGAAGTTGACCGTGGACATATTAACGTTATTGTGGATGAACGCGCGCTGCACGAAATCTATTTGCCTGCATTCAAAGCCGCTGTGCAACAAGGCGGTGCGTGGGCAATTATGGGCGCGTACAACCAGTATAAAAATCAACACGCCTGCCATAATCAGTATTTACTGAACGATATTTTGAAACGCGATTGGGCTTTCGATGGCGTGGTAATTTCCGATTGGGGAGGAGCGCACAATACCGAACAGGCTATTATTAATGGGCTGGATATGGAATTTGGCTCGTGGACTGACGGAATGCGTGCAAATAAAAGTAATGCCTACGATTTGTATTATTTGGCAAATCCTTATTTGGAACTGTTGCGAAACGGCAAAACAGATGTTAAAACTCTCGACGACAAAGTTCGGCGCGTGCTGAGGCTCATTTTCAGAACAAATATGGCTGACGAACGTCATTTTGGCTCGTTTGGCACGTCGGAACACGCTGCGGTAGGGCGAAAAATTGCCGAAGAAGGGATTGTGTTGTTAAAAAATACCAATATCAATGCTAAAATTGCAAAAACTAATAAAACATCCGCATTGCCTGTTTTGCCTGTTGATTTATCATCAACAAAAACAATTCTTGTTGTTGGCGAAAATGCCGTGAAACGAATGACAATAGGCGGTGGCTCGTCGTCGTTGAAAGCAAAATACGAAATTTCGCCTTTGCAGGGAATTAAAAATCGTGTGGGAAATGCGGCGGAAGTGATTTATGTAAAAGGTTACGAATCGCCCGCCACAAAAGAGCCTGACGTGAAAAATGCCAAAAATCCCGATAAAAAAAATATTGACTATGCAGCATTGCGCGCCGAAGCCGTCGCGGCTGCTCGAAATGCAGATGTAGTGCTGTTTTTCGGCGGATTGAATAAAAACGAGCATCAGGATTGCGAAGGTGGCGACCGAGAAACTTACGATTTGCCTTATCAACAAAACGAATTGATAACAGAATTGTTAAAGGCAAATCCTCGCACGGCAGTTGTGATGATAAGCGGAAATGCTGTGGCGATGCCTTGGGCAAAAACCGCATCTGCCATTTTGGAGGCGTGGTATGGTGGCACAGAAACCGGAAATGCCATTGCAGCAGTGCTTTTTGGCGATGTAAATCCGTCGGGAAAATTGCCGTTTTCGTTTTATGAAAAATTGACGGATGCCGCAGCCCATTCGCTTGGCGACTATCCGGGCGACGGCACAAATGTGGAATATAAAGATGGTATTTTTGTGGGTTATCGCTGGCTCGAAAAACAAAAAATTGCGCCTGCATTTGCTTTCGGACACGGCTTGAGTTATACAACTTTTCGCTACGACAAAATTACTGCCGACAAAACTTCGATAAGCGAAAACGATAAAATTACGTTCAATCTTACAGTTACTAATACCGGAAAATTCGACGGTGCCGAAGTTGTACAACTTTATATAAGCGACAAACAATCAAGCATTGAGCGACCGGCAAAAGAACTGAAAGCCTTCAAAAAAGTGTTTCTCAAAGCAGGCGAAACGCAAAATGTAAGTCTTACAATCGACAAAACAGCATTGTCGTTCTACGATGTTACTCGCCACGATTGGACAGCCGAACAAGGCACATTTGAGGCATTAATTGGCAGCTCGTCGGCGGACATTAGAGCCAAAATTTCATTTGAACTGAAAAATAATTAGAAATAATGGT
>JAITXR010000332.1 GCA_031284665.1 Paludibacter sp. | reverse complement strand
TAAAGTCATATAAAGGCTGACTTGATGGTTGTATTTTACTTCTTGGGTGTCGCCAAATTTATAGTCAATTACTACCACTTTTTTGTTATCAAAAATAATTCTGTCGGGGCGATAACTGCGATAGTCGGGCGTAAGAATATCACATTCGTTGATAATTCTCACATTTTCGGCAAACCATTCATCCACTTTGGGAAGTGTCCAGAATTGCGCCAATTCTTGTTCCACATTTGCTATTTCGTTGTTATTTATTCGCCCTTGGCGGAGCATTTTGGCAATGGCGTTTGGCTGGTCGCTGCGGACGCGCATTGCTCGCAGAATATCGTGCATCACAATTCCGTAGTTTCGTCGGTTTTCGGCAAGTGGTCGTTTTTTTAATTGAAAATCAAGTGTTTGCCGGCGAATTGACAGTCGGTCAGTAGTTGAATATGATTTGCCCAAGTTCATTTTTTCCGCTTGCAAAAATGCGCTTTCTTTGTGTTTTTGTGTTTTTTCGCCATAGGAATAGCAGGAGTTTTCGTTATCCAAAATGGTTAAATCCACTGCATTTGCATTAAAATAATCGAACAAAAGCGATGCAAGACTGAGGGTTTTTTCTTCTTTTTTTGATGTCTCGGCAATAGTTTTTTGCATTGGAGCAAAGGCGTACATTTCTTCTTTGGCTCTGGTAAATGCAACATAAGCAACATTCAGATTATCAATATATTGTTGCAATAATTCATCAAAATATTCATTGCGAAAAATTGATTTTTTGAGTTCTTTTGAATAATCGAGCGGCAAAAGTGGCAGTTGGCAAAATGGTTGTTTGTCGGTGGCGCACCAAAGAATATTTTGTTTACGCCCGCTCGAAGTTTCCTCCATTTTCCAATCGCAAAAAGGAAGGATTACTACCTGAAAATCAAGCCCTTTCGATTTGTGGATTGTCATAATGCGGAAAGTATTTTTGTTTTCGGGAGCAGTAACCGATTTGTTGTTGCCACCGGTATCCCACCAATCGAGAAAATTACGAATATCGGAGGTTTTGCCCGAAATATATTTGAACACCAAATCCTGAAAGCCCTGAATAAATAGTGTTTCGTTTGTCCATTCGTGGAGATTGAAGATATTTATAATTTCGGAAATGAGGATAAAAAGCGATGAATTGCGGGCATCGAGCAGGCGTTGATTTTCGCTACTTGTAAAAACAGCGGATATTTGCTCTTGTGTGCCGATATTATCAAAACAGGCGGCAAGGGCATTGCTTTGATTGCCTTGTTTGGCGTATAGATATTCGTATCCGGCAGTAGTTTGAGCAAGTTTATCGGCAGGATTTATTAACAAACGCAGCAGCGCAATAATGAAATTTACCGAGTGAGCCGACGAAAGCAGGATGCCTTCGTTGCCCATAATATCGTAACTGTAGCCGTCTTTGGCTTTGTCGGACAATTTGTATTGCATTAAAAATCGGACAATTTTGCTTGTCTGCGAGTTTGTCCGCACTAAAATAGCAATATCCGACGGGGCATAACCTCGTTCCTGTAAATCTTCGAGCAAAAGAGGGAGGCGTAGCAGTGCAACTTCTTTCCAATTTGCGTCGTTTTCTTCGTCGGCGTTCAGAAATTCAAAGTTCACATAACCATCGTCGGCGTTTGGTTTTACATTTTGCTCGAGAGCCTCGTATGCGTGGGTGATATTGCCTGCCGAAGTGTTGGATTGCAGGTCGAAATTATCTTGCAGATTTTGAACAGCCGTGCGAAAAAACTTGTTATTAAACTCAACCACGAGGCGGTTACTGCGCCAATTAGTGTCAAGGTTTTCGAGATTTACATTTGCCTCGCCCATTTGGCTGATGATTTGATTATCAAGCAGTTTCCAATTTGAATTTCGCCAGCGATAAATGCTTTGTTTCACATCGCCCACAAGCAAATTTGCATTGCCGCTGTCCATACTGTTGCGCACCAGCGGACTGAAATTATTCCATTGCAAATGCGAAGTGTCCTGAAATTCGTCGATTAGGAAATGTTGGAGAAAACTGCCGGTTTTTTCATATATAAACGGAGTGTCGCTATCATCTATTATCTTATTGAGCAGCAAGTTAGTATCCGAAATTACCATTGTGTTTTGCTCCGAAGTGAGAGTTTTAATTTCGTTTGCCAAATCGGTCATTATCCCAAAAATACTTAAATGTTTCAAGGTCAATTTTGCCGTGTTGTACACAAGATAATCATCGCCTTGCAGCAGTTTTTTAATTTGCGACAAATGTTGCTGCAATCCATTTTCATAAGCGTTGGTGATATGCAAAATGACTGATGCCGAAGTTGTTTTGGTATAGCAATTTGTTACCTCATCCGACAAAGCAAGAAATGTTGCGCTGACATCATAATTATTAGTGAGCAATTTTTGTAAAGTTTTCATTGCCGAGCGACTTCCACCTTTGAAATCTTCGACCGTCAAACCGTTATTTTCAATGATTTTCAATGCATTTCGCGCTTCGTTTTCTATATTGTTGTCAAAAGCATTTTTCACAGCATAGAGTTGCGCCTGATAATTTTTCAGAAACTCGCGATTGTGCATTTTATCGTAAATTTCCGTGGCTTTATATTGATAATTTTCCTTAAAAATTTCCCGTCCTAACGCCTCAATATCGGCTTTTGTGTTCCATTTTTCGCCATTTTCGATACGTTGTTCCACATAATCGGTCATCCATTCGAGCAATTTATGATTTTGCGATTTCGCCAGCGAATCAAAAAGCGTATCAACAGCCAAATGTAGCACAGTGTCGGTATCAAGTTCGAGCGCATAATCGCCACTCAGCCCAAGTTCACGAGCAAAAGCGCGGATTACCTGTTGAAAAAAACTGTCGATAGTGCTAACCTGAAAAGCCGAATAATCGTGAAGAATATTCACCAGCAATTTATGTGCTTTTTGTTTTACCTCATCGGCAGTAAGCCCGAAATTTTGCATTAAATCGTTGATATACGGCGATTTATTAGCCTGCGAGAGATTAAAAAGTTCGGCAACAATCCGCGCTTTCATTTCCTCAGTAGCCTTATTGGTAAAAGTTACCGACAAAATATGTTGATAGGCGAAACAATCGTTTGCCGCAAAAAGCAGCGAAATATAATCGCCGGTAAGTCGGTAAGTTTTGCCCGAGCCTGCCGATGCGCGATAGATATTAAGGAGTTGAGGTGCCGTGCGATTCATAATTAAGAGTTATAAAGTTATGAAGTCGCAAAGTTAATAAAGTTTTCTTTAAATTGAAAGTTGACAATAAACAATGTGCAAATGAAGAAATGAAGAAATTTAGGAATGAAGAAATTAAGAACGGTAACAGCAAGCTCCGCCCGTCATTCTTGGCAAGCCAAGCGGCAAGCCGATTAGCGAGTATGGGATAAAAAAAATTTTAAATAAAAAAAATGCCTTTCTGTCTTTCTGTCTTCTTGTTTATTTATTAAGCGCAAGCGCTCTTTTATATGAACAGAAAGGCAAGAAGACAAAAAGACACGACGAAATACAACATATTGGTTTTTAATGAATTATAAAAATACGTCATTATAGGTATTTCCGAAGCAATCCAGAAAAAATTTATGGTTGAAAAAATCTTGTTTAATAACCCCGACAAATTAACTAATCTTCATATCCCTTAGAATAAATATTTACGTTCCAATGAAAAAAATACTTCTTTCAATTTTTGTAATAATAGCATTAATTTCCTGTAATTCAGGCACATTCAAGATTAATGGCACAATTACTAATGCCGAAAACGAAATCCTGT
>JAITXR010000126.1 GCA_031284665.1 Paludibacter sp. | reverse complement strand
TATGAATCAATGATTAATTTGTCAATCTTTGTGCCGTTAGGCACTTCATATTGGTAGAAAAAGTATTATCATTACGTTTGGCGTGCCGTAGGTACGCGATATGTTTTTTTTTGATTATGTTTATGTTGCGTACCTACGGCACGCTTGTTAGGTTTGTAATTTTATTTCTACCAACATATTGTCCCTAACGGGACATAATACAGCAATGCTATTCTTATTTACATCTTGATGAAAAATTTATATGCTTGATAATTAGTTGATTATAAAAACAAATTTTTATAATAATCTGTATCTCAAATAAATAATGCAAACGCGAAACATTAATAAATTAATCTAAAAATAAAAAAATATGAATAAAGTAAAAGCATTTATCGAACGTGGAAATGATGGAACGTATGGTGTTTATGTCGATTTAGACGACAATACCTTAAATTATGGCATTCACGGCGATGGAAATTCAGTAGAGGAGGCGATTGAAGATTTTAAAGCAGCTTATCTTGAAATGCAGGAATCATTTAAAAAAGATAACAATGTATTTGCTGAAGCCGATTTTGATTTTTATTATGATATAGCATCCTTTCTTTCATATAACAAGAATATGTTGTCTTTGGCTGGTTTATCAAGATTAACAGGTATAAATCAAGGGCAATTAAGCCATTATGTTACAGGTAGAAAAAAACCAACCAGACGAACTGTTGAAAAAATGCAATTTTCAATAAATCAATATGGAAAAGAATTAAGTCAAGTTAGTTTTATTTAATTATTACAAGCCTTATCTTGACAACCCTGCAATTTGCGGGGCTTTTTTTGTTTTTGAAAATGATTCTATAAAAGTTAAATCTGAGTTATTTTTGAAAAAAGAGGTAAAAAGTTTGCATAATGTGAATTTTCTTATTTATCTTTGTATGAAATATTAAAAACAATGAAAATACGCAAAAAAGAAATTATAGATAAATTTTCAATTAAACACGCCGATTCTACAAATGCTTTACAGCATTGGGCGGACGCAGTGAAAGAGGCAGAATGGAAATCTCATTCGGATATTAAAGTTGATTTTCCTTCTGCTGATTATATAGGAAAAGGAAGATATGTTTTTAATATAAAAGGGAACAATTATAGGTTAATTGTAGTTATTGTATTTATAACAGGCTCTGTAATTGTTGATTTTGTAGGAACTCATAGCGAATACGACAAATTAAAACTATAAAAAATTAATAAATAAACTTATTATGATTAAAAAATTTGAAGACATAACGAAAATTGAAGACAGAGAACTTTTTGATAAAGTTTCTGCTTATTGCGATGATTTAATTGACGAGGCAACAGCAAACGGCTCTTTGGACGAGCAGGGCGCAGATAATGAATACACCCGTGAAATAGGCAGAGTTGCCAATATGTGTGCCGACTATGAAACATTTTTTATGACTTTTACAAACATAAAATTCAAGTCGCCATTAGTGGTAAGTATTGAAAACGAAATGGAAAATCGTTCTTTAAGACAAGTTCAGGCTGCCGAATTATTAGACGTAAAAGCATCTACTTTTAGTCAAATAATGACACGGAAACGCCCTGTATCAATGAGAATGGCAAAACGGCTGTATAAAGTATTCAATATTGACCCTAAAATTATTTTGGAATACGCTTAAAAATTAACTGCTCAAACAGTTCAAACATTCAAACTGCCTGCTAAAACAGCGTCGGGTGGTCTTCTTCAAACTGCCGGAGAACACGCAGCATTAATGTTTCGCGTATAAATTTTGATTTATTGGCGATGCGGTATTTTTCCAAATATCGATTTAAAGCCTTTTCCTCTTTGTCGTTGAGCAAAAATTGGTGGCTGTTTGTTCGGCGAAGTTTTTCGCGTTTAACTATTACTTGTGTGTTCTTCTTTGCAGATGTATTTTTTATTTTTGCCATAATAAAGTAGAATTTTGCTGCTTATTATTGATTTACAGTGTGCAAAGATATGAATTTTTTTACATTCCTTTACCCTTAAAGATAATTTCTATTGTAAAAGTTAGAATTTTCAGGTCGTTGAAGAGCGACATATTCTCGATGTAAATAATATCGTAGTTAAGTCGTTCAATCATTTTTTCGAGCGTATCGGCGTATCCAATTTTTATTGGACCCCACGAAGTAAGTCCGGGGCGAATTTTATAAAGTAAGCAATAATACGGCGCTTGTTCGATAATTTGACGAATAAAATAATTACGTTCCGGGCGCGGACCTACAAGCGACATATCACCAATCAGAATATTGAAAAATTGTGGCAATTCGTCGATTCGATACCGGCGCAACAGTCGCCCAATGGGAGTTATTCGCTCGTCGTCTGGGTTGCTCAAGCGTGGCGTTCCATTTTCGGAATCTGTGTACATTGAGCGAAATTTCACTATTTTGAACGGTTTTGCGTGGTAGCCAATTCGCTCTTGACAGTAAAAAACCGAGCCTTTTGAACTGCTTTTAATCGCAATGCCAATAATCGCAAATGGAATTGCCAGAAAAATTAACGATACCAGCGATACCACAATATCTACAAATCGTTTTACACACACCTGCCAGTCGGGCATAGCGAGTTTTGTGATATTCACCAGCGGATGAGTGCCCAAAGAGCCAATTTGTGCGCTTCCGGTAAGAATTTCGTAAAGGCGCGGCGTGAATTTTATGCCAATATTAAAGCGAAAAAGTGAATTTATATACGAAAAAAGTTTTTGTTCGTCGGGCTGGTCGAGCGCAATAATTGCTTCGTCGATTTGATGTTGGGTAATAATATTTTCTATCTGGTTGATATTTCCCAACACCATTTTTTGGGGAACAAGAACGTGCCTATCTACGGTAACAAAACCAACAAGACTGTTTCGGCTATTGTTTTTTTGCAGCACATCAGCCATTTTAATTGCCACATCGCCCGACCCAATTATTATTGTTTTAATACTCCAGCGTTGCGATTTGAAATGCTGACTTGCATAAAATTTTATCGATAGGCGAAAAATAAGCGTAATTGTAAACTGTAATGCAATTAGCAATAACAATGAATTGTAATAATATCGGTACGAAACCACTACATCGTCGAGCATCAAAAAGAAAAAAACAAGAACAGATGTAATGGCTGCCGAAATTAACGTTGAAATAATAATTTTTGTTTTGCCGGTATTTTCGGGATGCAGATAAAATCCTGATAAATAATGAATTATATAGCAAAAAAACGGATAGAGAACAAAACTTAAAAGATAATACGAAGTGGGCAAAAAAACTCGCAAGCCATAAAAAACCGGAATGTCGTTTATCACTTTACGGCAAATAATAAAAACCAATAATACTAACAGCGATGCAAGTATATCGTAGAAAATATATTTATTTTTCAACTTGGCTCGATTCATCGTTGTGTTATTTCAATTTTCCACAGGTATTGATAAAAAATATGTTGCTCTATCTCTTGTTACAAACAGCAATGCCTTTACTTTATCTTTCAAACTTTTTGACAATATTTCTGCTTTCCAAGTATAAAAATAACCATTTCGTTTTTTGCTCAAAACCTTTAGTTTGTGTTTTTCAAATAATTTTGTAATATCTTGTTTTGTAAACGTATAAGGATGTCCTTTGTCAATCAAAAACAATTCCATCAATTTTCTAAACAGTTTACCATAAAGCGTATAGGTGTTTTGCCTAAAAAAAACAAAGCCGGATTTTTTTGCAACTCTAATCATTTCTGACATAACTTGTTCGGGATTTTCGCAATGGTCGAGCACATTGTCCATTATGATTAAATCGAAAAAATGACTGTCGAAAGGAAGATTTTCGCCTTTGCAATTAAAGTATTTGACATTTTTATCCCTCGAGGCTATAAATTCAGGAACTGAGGAATAATAATGTTCCAAAGGGTCAATAGCATATCGTTCTTGGCTTTCGGCAAGAAATGTTACAACACCCAAAGCACCACTCCCTACTTCGAGAATTGCAGTTGAGGAAGTTATTTTACTTTGTTGATTATAATAATTGCGAATTTCTTCGGCACCATGTTGATAATAATTTGGTTTAACTTTATTTTCCTTGCTTTTCCACCAATGATATTCATAATTTTGGGCTAAATCCCAACGTGTCGTGTTTTTTTTCATAAAAAATAAGATTTTTTCACAGTATTGTTTTTATAACGTAAAAATTGAAGATTTATTTTTTATCTCAGCGAAAAGAATAATAA
>JAITXR010000125.1 GCA_031284665.1 Paludibacter sp. | reverse complement strand
CGGTATCAATTTCAATTTGGTCAACAAGCGTAATTCCCTTTAATTTTTTCGGCTCGCTATATCTGAAAGGAATTGGGTCGTGTATTGGTGCAGACGCAGTTTTCTCAGGTTTTGGAGTTCTGTCGGTTTTGATAAGTGTTGGTTTATCGTTACGTTCAGGTTTGGGTTGTTGGCGTTGCTCGTTATTATTTTTAGCAAAGCCATCCTTTTTTTGATTTCCCGATTTATTATCGCGGCGGTCGCGCGGTTTGTCGTTTCGGCGGTCGCGATTACGTTCTTCTTTTTTAGGTTTATTAAATTGGTTGAGGTCGATATGCCCAACTACATTTGTTTTAAGTACTTCTCTGCTTTCTGTTTCAGTTTTTTGAACAATTTCATCGACTTTTGGCTCCGGTTGAATGTCAGGTTGAATTTTGGGTGCAAGTTCTTGTTGCGGCTCAATTTTCGATTCAATTTTTTGCTCAACTTTCGGCTCCGGAATTATTTCCGCTTGTTTAATAGTTTCTGTTATTGGCTCCGGCTTTATTTCCTGTTTTATTTCCGGCTCCGGCTTGATTTCTGCTTTTGGTAATGTGTCAATTTGTTGAGTTTCAACTATTTTTGTTTCGGGAACAGATATAGGTGCAGGAGCAGTAACCGGCTCGATTATTACTTCGGGCGTTGGGATTTGCTTATCCTCAACGATTACAGGTTTTTCGATTTTTGTTTCGCTTTTCGCTGCGCGGGGTTTTTCGTTAGTATCTTTTTGGTGCAGTGATGCGCTCAAGCGTTCGGCTTCGAGTTTGGCTGCGCGGTCTTTATCGAATTCTTTGGCAAGCAAAAAAAACTGGTCGTCGTCCAACTTTGCGTTAGGGTCGTCGGCAATGCTGTGACCTTTTTTTGCAAGGAAGGCGATGATAGTGTCTTTTCCTATGTTAAATTCTTTAATTGCTTGGTTTAATCGTTTAGCCATATCTCTTTACAGTTTTGTTTTATTGTTATTGTTTGTGAAACGCTTGCGGGGATTTTTCGTCAGGTTTTATTTTTTTTCGTCGTCGGCAAATTCGGCTGCAAGAATTTTCATCACATAGTCCACAGTTTCTTCTTCGAGGTCGGTGCGTTGTATCAAATCCTGACGTGTAAGTTTAAGCACATCTTTTGCCGTATCGCAGCCAATTGCTTTAAGAGCCTCGATTACCCATTCGTCTATTTCGTCGCTAAATTCTTCGAGATAGATGTCCTCGCTATCGTCTTCGGGGGTAACTCGGAATACATCGATAGAGTATCCGGTAAGTTGCGAGGCAAGTTTAATATTTGCGCCACCTTTACCGATAGCAAGCGAAACTTCTTCGGGATTAACGTTTACTTCTGCTTTTTTGTTTTCTTCGTCAATATTGATAGAAATAATTTTTGCAGGGCTTAATGCTCTGGCAATAAACAGGTTAGTATTTTTTGTATAATTTATTACGTCTATATTTTCGTTACGCAGTTCGCGCACAATTCCGTGTATGCGCGAGCCTTTTACTCCAACGCAAGCACCTACTGGGTCGATGCGGTCGTCGTACGATTCAACTGCCACTTTTGCTCTTTCGCCCGGAAGTCGCGCAATTCGTTCGATAGTAATAAGTCCTTCGGCAATTTCGGGCACTTCGAGTTCAAAAAGTCGGCGCAGGAATATGGGCGAAATGCGCGAAAGTATGATTTTTGTATTGCCATTAATACTTCGCACTTCGTGGATTACGGCTCTTACAACATCTCCTTTTTTATAAAAATCGTTTGGAATTTGCTGGTCTTTGGGCAGATATAGTTCGTGACCGTCGTCGTCCATTAGCAAAAGTTCGTTTTTCCAATTTTGATAAAGTTCGGCATTCACTATCTGACCGGTTTTTTCGGAATATTCGCGATACAGAATATCTTTTTGAAGTTCAAGAATTTTCGACGACAGAGTTTGACGCAAAGTGAGAATTGCCCGTCTGCCAAAATTAGTAAAATCTACCGGTTCCGAAATTTCTTCGCCAAGTTCGCAGTCGTCAACTATTTTTTGTGCCTCGGACAGTGCAATCTCTTTGTTAGGATTGTTCACTGCGCCATCTTCCACAACTTCGCGGTTGTGATAAATTTCGAGGTCACCCTTGTCGGGGTTGATAATCACATCGTAGTAATCCGACGACCCTGTTCCAAATGAACTGTCGATTACTTTTTTGAACGATTCTATCATTACGCTGATAAGGGTTTTCTGGTCAATGCTTTTTTGGTCGTTAAACTCCTTAAACATATCGCTCAGATTGATACTTTTTTCTTTGCTCATAATTTTTAAAAAATAAGGTTGTATTTTGTATATTTTATTTCAGTATAATTCAGTGTTAAATGCTTTGTTACAACAGATTTACGCTTTGCTCCTTCGGCTTTTTCTTTTACGGAATATTCAATTTCAAAATTATCGGCGTCAACATTTGTAAGTATTCCGGTAAATTTTTTCCCCTCGCCGGTGAGCACTTCCACTTGTTTGCCAAGATTTTTTTCGTATTGTTGCCTCACTTTGAATGGCGATGTCAGTCCGGCACTGCCTACTTCGAGTTCAAAATCTTCGTCATCACGATTTAAGGCGCTTTCAATTTTATTGCTTAATTCAGCACAAAAATCAATATTCACCCCTTGAAACGAGTCAATTTCTACTTTTATTTCGTTGTTGCCGCTTACTATTATATCTACAAGATAATAGCCACTATCTTTAATAAAATCGCTAACTATTTGAGTTACAGTAGTTTTAGTTATCATATATATTAGTATTTAACAACGAAGGGGACACAGTCCCCCTCCTCGTTTGTCAATTTCGGCTGCAAAGATACATAATATTTTGTATATTAATGCATAAAATCAAAAAAA
>JAITXR010000294.1 GCA_031284665.1 Paludibacter sp. | reverse complement strand
ATCGCTCAAAGCAGCACCGGCATTGCTCGAACTTGCTACAAATGCGAGAGTTACATAAGGATGATTGAGCAAAATGCGGATTGTTTCGCCTGCGGTATAACCTGCTCCGCCAACTATAGGGGCTTTAATTTTTTGTGCTTGCATCTTTTTTTTGAAAATTTAAATTAAAATTTTTAAATTTAAAAAAAAAAACAATAGTTAATGATTAAAGGTTAATGATAAATGGTTAATGAAGGACAGGAAAAGCAAACTCTGTCCGTACTTTATGAACTTTATGAACTTCTTTAACTCCTCAAACATTCAAACTTTTCAAACCATTCAAATTAAATTTCAATTAATTATTATAACTTTGCAAATCATTAATACAAATTGTTATCTATTATGTCAAAACTCACAAAAGAAGATGCCCTGTTATACCACTCACAAGGCAAACCCGGAAAAATTGAAGTAGTACCCACAAAACCATACAGTTCGCAGCGCGACCTCTCGTTAGCATACTCGCCCGGAGTGGCAGAGCCTTGTCTGGAAATCGAAAAAGACCCATACAATGCCTATAAATATACATCCAAAGGTAATTTGGTAGCCGTAATTTCGAATGGCACAGCCGTACTCGGATTGGGCGATATAGGACCAATTGCGGGAAAACCGGTAATGGAAGGTAAAGGTTTGCTGTTCAAAATCTTTGCAGGAATTGATGTGTTCGATATTGAAATAAACGAGAAAGACCCCGAAAAATTTATTCAGGTTGTGAAAGCCATTGCCCCAACTTTTGGCGGAATAAACCTTGAAGATATTAAGGCTCCGGAATGTTTTGAGATAGAAGAACGCCTAAAAGCCGAACTTGATATTCCGCTTATGCACGACGACCAGCATGGAACAGCCATAATTTCGGCTGCCGGACTGCTCAACGCTTTGGAACTTACGGGCAAAAAAATCGAAGATATACTGATTGTGGTAAGTGGCGCAGGGGCTGCTGCTGTGTCGTGTACAAAACTGTTTATGCTACTCGGCGCACGAAAAGAAAATATAGTAATGGTGGACTCGCGCGGAGTGATTAACACAAAACGCAGCGACCTTAACGCCCGCAAAAAGCCATTTGCCACCGAGCGCAATATCACAACTTTGGAACAGGCAATGCAAAATGCCGATATGTTTCTGGGGTTATCGGTCGCAGGATTGGTAAGTAAAGAAATGATTCGCTCGATGAATAGCCACCCGATTGTGTTTGCGTTAGCCAATCCCAATCCCGAAATATCGTACGAAGATGCGATGCAAGCCCGCGCCGACATTATTTTTGCCACCGGACGCAGCGACCATCCGAATCAGATAAACAATGTGCTGGGTTTCCCGTATATTTTTCGTGGTGCGCTCGATGTTCATGCAACTTGCATTAACGAGGAAATGAAAATTGCCGCAGTACGCGCTATTGCCGAATTGACAAAAAAGCAAGTTCCCGATGTGGTCAACGCCGCCTATAATCTGAAAAAAATAAGTTTTGGCACCGAATATCTTATCCCCAAAGCATTAGACCCTCGCTTGCTTGGAATTGTGGCACCGGCAGTAGCCAAAGCCGCAATCGAATCGGGAGTTGCACGCCGAGTAATTACCGATTGGGAGGAATACGACGAGAAATTACGCGAGATAATGGGGCGCGATAATAAATTGATACGCCGTTTTTACGACACTGCACGTCAGTACCCAAAACGGGTTGTCTTTACCGAATCGAACCATATAAATATGCTCAAGGCTGCTGAAACCGCCCGCAACGAAGGGATTTGTTTCCCCGTTCTGCTTGGTAACGAAGAGAAAATTGCCAATATTGCTGCCGAAAATAATATTGACCTAACAGGAATCGAGATTGTAAACCTGCGCCACGACCGCGAAGAAGAACGCCGCATCCGCTTTGCAAAACGATTGGCTGAAAAAAACAGTCGCAATGGATTGACTTTCGACGAGGCTTGCGAAAAAATGTTTGAACGTAACTATTTTGGAATGATGATGGTTGATACCGGCGAGGCAGATGCCTTAATAACAGGAGTTTACACACGTTATAGCGACTCAATAAAAGCCGCAACCGAAGTAATCGGCATACGCGACGGAGGTAAACATATTGGAGCAATGCACATTGTTAATACCAAAAAAGGTACATTCTTTTTGGCAGATACGCTGATTAATCGTCATCCAAACGCCGAAACTCTAATCGAAGTTGCGGAACTTGCATATAATACGGTGAAATTTTTTAACTACGACCCTGTAATTGCGATGCTGTCGTATTCAAACTTTGGGTCGGATAAAGAAGGAAGTCCGGCAAGTGTGCATAAAGTAGTCGAAACATTGCAAACCAAATATCCCGAAATGCTTGTTGACGGCGAAATGCAAGTGAATTTTGCTCTTAACCGCGAGTTGCGCGATGCAAAATATCCGTTTTCAAAACTGCATGGCAAAAATGTTAATACGCTTATTTTCCCAAATTTAAGTTCTGCAAATACTACTTATAAAATGCTGCTGGAAATGGGATTAGCCGAATCAATAGGACCTATTCAAATGGGACTAAAAAAACCTATTCATATTTTGGATGTCGAAAGTTCGGTGCGCGAAATTGTTAATATAACTGCTATTGCCGTTCTCGATGCCATTGTGCAGGAACAAATCGACAAAGGGCAGGCGAAATAATACAGTTAAAATGGTGGGTGTAGGCATACGGTAAACGGTGAACGAAAAGACTACTAATTTGGAAATTATTCACTATAAACTATTCACTAAAAAATGACTTCCCTAACTTCTCCTCTTTATGATTAACGGCAAATTTGAAAATTCAAGTTTTGGAGATAAAATTCTTTTGCTGCTGCTGATATTTATCGGGTGTTTTGCTGCTGCGCTGGTAGTTTGCGGAATATGTATAACACTTGGAATGGATATGAAATTAATGCAAGGGCTGTCGTCGATAATTTCGTTTGCACTGCCGGCATTTATTATTGCAACTTTATATAGCCAGCAAAAATTTCATTATCTCGGTTTTGCGGGCAAATCAGCCTGCAAAACTTATGTTACGGCTTTTGTGTTGATGTTAATACTTATTCCGTTTATTAATCTCACCGGCTGGCTCAACGAACAAGTTCCATTTCCGCACTTTATGACCGGACTTGAAACTTGGATGCGCCAATTGGAAGAAAGCACACAAGCACAATTACAGATATTTCTTGAAGTAAAAAACATTGATGCACTTCTGCTTAATTTGCTGATAATAGCATTATTACCTGCGATATGCGAAGAAATGTTTTTTCGCGGCACGATACAAAAAATATTGCTTGGCAAATTCAATTCACATCTTGCCATTTGGCTGACAGCAATAATTTTCAGTTTTATTCACTTCCAATTTTTCGGCTTTTTGCCCCGCTTACTTTTGGGGGCATTGCTTGGCTATATTTTTGCTTGGAGTGGGAATTTGTGGCTGTCGGTGCTTGCTCATTTTGCCAATAATGCCACGATGGTGATATTATATTACCTGCATTACAACAAAATTCTAAATATAGATATCGACAACATTGGAATTGATAATCAATGGTTTGTAGGGATAATTAGCGCAATAACAGGATTGTTTTTTATTTGGATACTGCGGA
>JAITXR010000123.1 GCA_031284665.1 Paludibacter sp. | reverse complement strand
ACACACAGCCGCAATAGGCATTATTAATCATTTATCATTAACCATTAACCATTAATTAAACATTTTTTATGCTTTGAAACAGTCAAGTTTTTTTGTTCATTTAATAAAGAATACTAACTTTGCAACTTTATTTTTGAAAGATGTAATATTTTAATAAATTTAATTAATGAATAAGAATACAATTATCGGTTTTCTGCTGATGGGAGCAGTTATGGTGGGCTTTATGTGGTTTGGTCGCCCGAGTAAGGACGAAATAGCGCGCCAACAGCATTATCGTGATTCAATAATGGCTGTGCAGCAGGCAAATCATCAAGCCGAAGCCGAACGTATCGCAACTCAACAGTTAGTTTTAGATACTATTGAGGTGAACAACGACTCGCTACGATTGACCGACCAAGCAGGTGCGTTTAGCGTTTCGGCTTTTGGGGAAGAGCAATTTTATGTTGTGGAAAGCGATTTGTTGCGACTGACATTTACTAATAAAGGTGGGCGCATTTATTCTGCCGAGTTGAAAAAATATCGCACACACGATTCATTGCCGCTTTTGCTTTTCGATGGCGATGAAAGTATTGTGGATTTTGCGCTTGCAACTAACAATAATCGCGTAATTCGTACTGCGGATATGTATTTTTCAAAACTTGGCGAGCCAAAAACCGATGCGCAAGGAAATACAATTTTCACACTTCGATTAAATACTAACGATAAGGCTTATCTCGATTTTGTTTATACTATTCCAAAGGATAACTATATGATTTCCTTTGCTTTACAGGCAAAAGGATTAGCAAATATAATGCCCTCAGGGACAAATACGCTTGATATGCATTGGGTGTCGGCAATTCGGCAGCAGGAACGCGGCAGAAAGTTTGAAGACCGCTATACTGCTATGTTCTACAAGTTTGCAGCCGACAACGATGTAGAAAAAATGAGCGAAAGCAAAGCCGACAGCAAACGTTTGACCAATACAATAAAATGGGTTGCCTGCAAAGACCAGTTTTTCAGCACAATACTTATTGCCGACGATAATTTTACTTACGGCAATCTATCGTCGCAACCGCAGTCGGAAAACAGTAAGTTGCTAAAAGTTTGTTCCTCCGAATTAACAGTAGCATTCGACCCTTCGGGCAGCCGCCCAACGAATTTTCATATTTTTCTCGGTCCTAATCAGCACAAAATTCTCTCCGCTTACGACAAAGGGCTGCCAAGCGACGAAAAATTTCTTTTCCGTAAACTTGTGCCGCTCGGTTGGGGAATTTTTGGTTGGGTAAATATGTATGCAATTATTCCAATGTTCAACTTGTTCAGCAAATTTATTTCAAATTTTGGTTTGATAATTCTGCTGATGACCATTGTAATAAAATTAGTCATTTTCCCAATGACTTATAAATCATATCTTTCGAGCGCAAAAATGCGTGTTTTGAAACCCGAAATTGATGAGATAAACAAAAAAATCCCTGCCGATAAACCTGCCGAACGTCAAAAAGCAACAATGGAACTGTACGGCAAAGTCGGGGTCAGTCCGATGAGCGGCTGCTTGCCGATGCTACTCCAGATGCCGCTGCTGATAGCGATGTTCAGTTTTTTCCCTGCTGCAATCGAACTGCGTCAGGAAAGTTTTTTGTGGGCATCCGACCTTTCGGCTTACGACTCAATATTTACATTGCCATTTACAATTCCTTTCGGTTTTGGCAACCACGTAAGTTTGTTTACATTGCTGATGACTGCTACAACGCTCGTTTACACCAAGTTAAATAACGCCACAATGGGAACTCCCGACCAACCCGGTGCCGGAATGATGAAGTGGATGATGTATCTTATGCCGCTTATGTTTATGTTTATGTTCAACAGTTACGCATCAGGTTTGACGTATTATTACTTCCTTTCCACGTTGCTTTCGATAGCCCAAACATATATTTTCCGCGCCACAATCGACGAGAAAAAACTACTCGCCGAACTAAATGCAAAACGTAATAACAAAGCAAATTCAAAAGGTGGCGGTGGCAAAAAGAAAACAGGTTTTATGGAACGCCTCGAAAAAATGCAACGCGAACAGCAAAAAGCAATGATTAACAATAAGAAAAAAAGATAAATTCTAATTCGTAAATAATTGAATCGCAACGGTATAACTATATTATTTTTGACGGCACTTGTATTGTGCTCGGCATGTAAGGGAAAACGGCAGTTTAATATTGAGCCATCCAAAAATGCCGACACCACAAACTGCGTGGAAATTATTCGTTTCGACAGCGCAATGCTTAGCGTCGATACTGCCAAAATCTACAGCAGCACTTTGGATTTGTATAATAAATATCCTGATTTTTTCCCGCTTTATGTCATTAATATTTTAGACGAAAACCCTGCCGATACTGCGGTTGTGGCATCGTTGATAAAAGAATTTGTTTCCGATAACGAGTTTAATAGAATTAACAATATGGCACTCGAAAAATTTTCGGATGCTACTCCTTACGTTCAGCAACTCGACAAAGCCTTTGCCGGAATTAATCAGTATTTTCCTGAAATTCAGATTCCTAAACTTTACTTTTATGTTTCGGGTTTTAATAGAGCAATAATGTATAATCGGGCAATTTTGGGAGTTGGAATTGATTTATATATTGACAATCAACTTCCTGAATATCAAGATATTGCATACGATTATATGACGGAGCGAATGTGTCCATCAGCCATTGTTCCCGATATTGTTGCCACAATTCTTTTTGCCTCTTTTCCTTACAATTCGCAGCACGAGCGTTTGCTGGATGCGATGCTGTATCGCGGAAAAATATTGTATCTTCTATCAGTGTTTTTGCCCGATATTGCGCCCAACGAAATAATTGGTTACAGTAAATTTCAATGGGAATGGAGCCGCAAATATGAGGCGCAAATTTGGGAAACAATTTTAGATAACGACGATTTGTATTCCACCAATAATATGACTATTCGCAAATACATTGAGCCATCGCCATTTACCGCGCCCATAGCGCAGGAATCGCCCGGAAGGCTCGGCGTATGGCTCGGCTGGCAAATAGTGAACAGTTATATGAACAACAATGCACAAACAACTTTGCAAGATTTAATGCACGAAAGCAATTATCAGCAAATACTGCAAATGGCAAAGTATAAACCATAAAAAATGAATAATACAGGTAAATACACAATGTATAATTCGCTTACTCCGTATCTTACTTTTCCCAGAAAGACGTGGTCGGAACTCGGTAAAAATGAAACACTTACGCTTACCGAAGAAGAAATAATAAAATTACGCGGTATTCTCGAAACTTTATCGATGACCGATGTGTGTGAAGTATATTTACCATTGTCGCGTTTGTTGAACAATTATGTTCACAGCACCATAAGCCGCCAAGTGGCAATGATGAAATTTTTGAACAAAGAATACGAAAAAATTCCTTTTATAATTGGCGTTGCAGGCAGTGTGTCGGTAGGTAAAAGTACGGTGTCGCGCGTGTTGCAGGCATTGTTGAGCCGCTGGACAGAAAATTTTCAGGTTGCACTTGTTACTACCGATGGCTTTCTTTTTCCGAACGCAGAACTCAATAAACGAGGATTGATGGAGAAAAAAGGTTTTCCCGAATCGTATGACATTCGTACATTGATAAACTTTGTGAGCGATATAAAATCGGGCAAGCAGGAAGTTTCAGCACCTGTGTATTCTCACTTGCAATATGATATTTTGCCTGACAGTCAGGATGTTATTTCTCCACTCCCCGATATTTTGATACTCGAAGGCTTAAATGTTTTACAAAATCGTTTCGATTATCCTGATAATAAACCTACAATGTTTGTGTCCGATTTTTTGGATTTTTCGATTTATGTAGATGCCGAAGAAAATAATTTGGAAGAATGGTTTTTGACACGTTTTATGCAACTTCGTCAAACAGCCTTTAACGATAGCGATTCGTTTTTTTATCCCATAACAATGCTTTCTGACGAAAAGGCACGCCAAATAGCCTTAGATGTTTGGAAAGAAACAAACAGTATAAATTTACATAAAAACATTTTGCCAACCCGCGAGCGCGCCAACCTAATCCTCCATAAAGGCAAAAATCACAAAGTGGATTATGTGAAATTGAGGAAATAGGCAATTTGCTAATTTGCTAATGTGCCAATTAAGAAATTAATGTAAAATGTAAAATGTAGGATGTAAAATGAAGAGCAGGTAACAGCAATACTTGCCGTCAATGCGAGTAGGGGCTAAAAAAAAAATCAAATAAAAAGAAATGACGTAAATAAAAAAAAATGCCTTTCTGCCTTCTTGTTTATTTATTAAGCGCAAGCACTCTTTTATATGAACAGAAAGGCAATAAGACAAGAAGACACGACGAAATACAATGTATTGGTTTTGAATGAATTATAGAAATACGTCATTCTATGGTATTTCCTGACGCAATCCGAAAAAAATGCAAATGCCGATTTGTAATCGTAGTGTTTATGCATTTAGTCTCATTTTACATTTTACATTCTACATTTTACATTTCGTATCATTTTACATTCGAGAAACTTGCTTTACTCCTTTTACCAATTTTATTTTTTTGATAAGTTTTTCAAGTATTTTCAGGTCGCCAACCATTACTACCAGATGACCTTGAAAAAGTCCGGCATTACTGTCGATAGAAATTGTGCGCAATAAAATGTTTTTTTCTTTTGAAATAAGCGACGAAATATTTGCTACAATTCCGATGTCGTCGTGTCCGATGACCTGCAACGTAATTGGATACATCGACCCTTCAGCCTTGCCTTCCCACTTTGCTTTGACTATTCGATAGCCAAAACGCTGAATCATTTGCGGAGCATTGGGGCAGTCGGTACGGTGAATTTTTATGCCTCCGGTTACTGCTACAAACCCAAAAACTTCGTCGCCAAAAATTGGATTACAGCATTTTGCGAGGTGGAAATCAACATTTTTCAAGTCATTTCCTATTATCAGCACATCTTCTTTTACATTTTGATGTTCGGTGTCGCGCGTGAAATTTTCGGCACTTCGCTGTTCTATTTCAGTGGTATTTTCGCGCTTGTCGAGGTCTAAATACATTGTCCGCACTTCGTGAACATCGAGTTTTTCCTGCGCCACTGCCTGATAAAAATCGCTTACGGTTTTATATCCTGCTTTTTTTGCCACGCGAGCAAAAGCGGCATCGTCGAGCGTAATTTTCCAGTTTTTAAATCGGCGCGTAAGTATTTCTTTTCCCGCTTCGGCATCTTTATATTCAACTTCTTTTAATGCTTGACGGATTTTTGATTTTGCACGCGAAGTAGCAGCAATCTGTAACCACGACAAATTGGGTTTTTGATTAGGTGCAGTAAGCACTTCAACTTGGTCGCCATTGCTCAAAACGTATTTTATCGGCACATTTTTGCCGTTCACTTTTGCGCCGACACACTTTGAGCCAAGTGCCGAATGAATCGAAAACGCAAAATCCAGAGCCGTCGCACCTTTTGGCAATTTATGTAAATCGCCGTTTGGCGTGAAAACAAAAACTTCCTGGTCATAGAGGTTTAGTTTGAACTCATCCATAAAATCCACAGCGTTAAGTTCCGGATTTTCAAGAATTTCGCGCAGGTTTTTCAACCATTCGTCCATACCATTTTCGGCTTTTATTCCTTTGTATTTCCAGTGGGCAGCCAAGCCTTTTTCGGCTACTTCGTCCATTCGTACTGTTCGGATTTGGACTTCGACCCATTTGTTTTGCAGCCCTAAAACAGTGGCGTGCAAACTTTCGTAACCATTTGATTTTGGGATTGATAACCAATCGCGCAAACGATTAGGATTTGGTTGATACATATCTGCAACAATCGAATATGCCTGCCAACAAATCGATTTTTCTTTTTCGCTTGGGATGTCGAATATTATACGAATAGCAAAAAGGTCGTAAATATTTTCAAACGCCGTATTTTGTTTTTTCATTTTATTATAAATAGAATGAATTGACTTTGTACGCCCTTTTATCGAAAATTTACAGTCAAGCGTTTTTAATTTTTCTTCGAGCGGAGTGATAAATTCATCGATATAACGGTCGCGTGAGCGTTTTGTTTCGTTAAGTTTGTGCGCTATTTCTTTGTAAATTTCGTGATTAGTGTGTTTTAGCGACAAATCTTCGAGTTCGGTTTTTATCGCATAAAGCCCCATACGATGCGCCAGCGGAGCATACAGAAACGACGATTCGCGGGCTATATTTTGTGCCGTTTGCGGGTCGGACAAATCGAGCGTACGCATTTTTTGCAACTGCTCGGCAATTATTATCAAAATCACTCGCACATCCTCGGCAAACGACAGAAACAGTTTGCGGAAATTTTCGCTTTCGAGTTTTGTATTTCGCTCATAAAGTTCGCGCACACGGTTTATTCCATTGATAATAGGCTCAATAGGAGTTTTGAAAATTGTTTCGATTTCTTTTACACTTAATCGCCCTTCGGCAATAATTTCTTGCAAAAGTACACTTAAAACCGCCGGTTTGCCTAATCCTATTTCGGAAAGTAAAGTGTTGATTATACACAATTTATCGTACACGCGTTTAGTGAAAATGACTTTTGACGTTTCTCCGTTTTTGTAGAAATCAATCAGCAGTCGTTTAAGAGCCATACGTTCGCTGTACGAAAACATTTCTGGATGCAGTTCCACCAACCTGCGATAAAAAACACTAATGTTGTTCGGAATTTCGAGTGCTTTCATCTGTTTTTGCTTTTTTTGAGTTGAGACACAATAAATTACAAAATCGCTTTTGCAATTCTTACGCTTTTATCTTGCATTTTTGCATGCACAATGTAAATATTGTTATTGTTTTTCAATGACATCGCTGTGCTATTGTTATTACATATTTTTTTGCCGAGCATTTTGCCGTTCACATCAAACACCGAAATTGATTCGATAACATCTTCACATTCAATAATCAAAAGTCGTTCAGCACGATTAAAGCGCACTTTAAGTTGATTTTTAGAACTTTGCGGATTGTTTACTTCTGTAATAGCATTGTTATTCTGATTATTGCTAATACTTTCGACTAACGAATTAAGATAAACTTCGAGTAATGTGTAACCATCTGAATTTATGTAATTTGCATTGTTATTTGGATAATTTGCAGCCAGCCATTCATCGGGAATACCATCTATATTTGCATCCACAGGAACGATGCCTTGCGCTAAAACAGGCCACGACAGAGTGCTGTCCGCTCCGGCAGGAATAAGGTCGCGCTGCGAATCGATAATTCCGGGTAATTGTGATTGCACTCCCATATAAGTAGTTGTGTTTGTCTGTGTTTCGTTAATTATCCGAGCGTCAATAGCATCGCGATGCAGCGAACATCCTGCATATAGAAGTACCTGATTATAAGCATTTTGCGCTGTGTGAGTAGTTGTGTTTGCAAAAGGTAGCGGAGCGGCAAGTCGAATAGTATCTTTTGTTGTCTGACTTATTGTTCCGTATTTGGAATGAAATTGATTATACACGCCATAAGTCCAATTGTCGTTAGTGGCAGCAGTTTGTCCTTCAACCACATTTCCATCAATAAAAAATGTACCCCAAACTTGTTCAATTAACGGAAACGAATTGCTGTTTTCGGGTGTCTGCTTATCAATGCCAATAATTCTTTGTTTTTTAATGGCGGTTTGCGATGCATTAGCCGGACCTCCTTTGTAATAATTGTTAACGATATTGCAATGTGCCGCTTCGCCTCCATAGCAACCCTCGCCTTTGTAGTTGTAATACACGTTGTTACGAATATCGCAAAGTTCGTTGGTAGGTGTAGTGTTGGCTCCGGGACCAAGGCGAGGCACGCGACTTTTGTGATGTGCCAATAAATTATGATGAAAACTTGCGCCAAATCCGCCCCAAATGCCGCCATAACCGTGAGCACCTTTTGAATGTTTTGAAAAATTCAAACTTTCGGAAATCAAGCACCATTGCAATGTAAAATTGGAATTATTATAAAACGAACAACATTCGTCGGTACTCCAACTTATCGAACAGTGGTCAACAATAATATTGCTGTGAAAGCGCCCACCAAGCGCATCCGCTCCATCGGCACTCACATTCATTATATCGCCCATCCTGAAACGCAAATAACGCATTATCACATTATCGGCGTTTACATTTACATCAAAACCCGCAATGCAAATGCCATCGCCCGGTGCCGATTGTCCGGCTATTGTTACGTTGCCTTTTGTGATGTTCAATCTGCTTGTCAACCAGATAGTTCCCGACACTTTGAACAAAATTGTGCGTGTTCCGTTTTGCCCCAAGCACCAACGCAAAGTGCCTTCTCTGCTTGTAGTATTTCCTGTATTAGTGTCGGAAAGCGAGTTGACGTAATAAACTGTTCCACCACGACCGCCTGTAGTATAGCGCCCATGCCCTTCGGCTCCGGGGAAAGCCGGAGTTTGGGCTGTAAGACTGCAAATTACAAATAGCATCAGAAAAGTGAAAACAGGAATTAATAGATTGTTTTTTGTTATTTTCATAATTATTTTTTTTTATTTTACTATCAATCATTACTAAGAACATGCGAATATACAATTTTTTATAATACAAACGTTGGAAAATAACTTATTTTTATAACAAAATTTCGCCCCATATTCAAAATCCCTTCGTTTTTGTAGCGCGACAAATGGTCGAAATATTTCTCGTTAAAGATATTATTTACTGCCGCATCTACC
>JAITXR010000256.1 GCA_031284665.1 Paludibacter sp. | reverse complement strand
AATTAGCAAAACACAATAACTTAAAAGTAACATTTTTTTCATACAAGTACTCCTTTCTTTACCAATGTATTCTTAATATATTTCCCATTTTTTCTACTGCCACGAATTTATAAATTTCTGATTGTTTTCATTATACACATTATTATACACTTGCGCATTATGGGGCAGTAGTACAAGTTAAATACTGATAAGGATAATCTTTAACCATATCAGTGTACATTTGAAAATTATACAATCCGCTTTTGTGCTTTTGAAAATAAGGCGTTTGCTCAAAAAAGCCCTCCTCGCCAACATTATGTAGAAATTTTTTTTCTGCATAAATACCTCCACTACCACCACTTTTTTTTAACCAAGTAAAGTACCAATCCTCCAAATAAAGAGCTGCCGCCGCATAACTTTCAAAACCTACTATGTTAAATTTCGTTACAGGGTAAATATCAAACGGTTTTTCAATGTCCTTTCGGTATCCGATAGTTGCTTTAGCATCATATTCTCTACCTGCAACCATTGTATTTTCAATGCCTTCAATTGAACTATATTTACCTTCAATTATTAGAAAGGCAAAACAAAGCAAACTGTCTTTACTATATAGTATGCTATCCGTGATTACCGTAAGTTGCTCATCAGTTGGCAAAGGGGACGATACATACTTATCTTCTGCTAAACTGTATCTTGTTGCATACGGTTCAAAGAAATTAGCGTGGTCTAAATCTGCACCCGGATATTTACTGTAATAATCGTTATATCTTTGTTTTACACTATCAGGACTGTTTGCATAAATCTGCCAACCATATTTGTGGTATAATCTAAAATATTCTACATTCTTGATAAAACAATCTGCTATTTGTTGTTTATCACGAGTATTATTAGTTCCTACCATAGTTTTATCCGCAAACCTTTGCATTAATTGTTTAGTTTGTTCCGAATAATGCCTGCAACTTGTAAAAAGTGTTGCAATGACGATAAGTAATAATAATGTAATATAATATATAGATGATTTCATATTTATTTCTATTTTATGAATACTTAATGTTTTTATCTATTGTCTTCATCCTAATATTGGTAGAAACGGCATCATTCCTACATTCCTACATTTCTAAATTCCTACATTTCTAAATTCCTACATTTCATGTTTATCTCCCAATATATAATTCCAAAATTTTCAATCGGAAGGCAAATTCGTATTTTGCGCGAGTGTTTTCCGATTGTGCTTTTGTAAGGTTGTTTTTTGCCTGAAAAAGTTCAAATTGAGTGGCGCGTCCGGCATCACATTTTTGCTGCGTAAAACGAAATGATTCTTGTGCTGCGCGTTCGGCTTTTTCGGCGGCTTGCCATCTGCTTTTTGACGTTGTGGCATTTCCATAAGCCTGTTGAATGTTTTTTTGCAAATTTAGTTTTTCCTGATCGAGCGTAAGGCGGGCATTTCGGGCTTGCAAATTGGCATTCTTCACTCCGCTTTGTGTTTCAAAACGATTGAAAATTGGGATGCTCAAATTTAATCCAATGTTGGCATTTAAGTGATTTTGTAATTGCTGGTCGAAGGGTGCAGCGGGAATTTTTTGTAGGTTGTAGTAATTTGTCCCCAGCGATGCACCGAGCGAGAGCGAAGGGTAATAGCCCGATTTTGCCATCGACACCGATTTTTCGCTTGCCTGTACGCGAAATTCGGCACTGCGTATTTCGGGGCGTTTGTCCAATGCCTGTTCGTAGATTGCGCTTGCCGATTGCAGGATTATCGATTCGTCGTAAAGCGTTTCCGGCAAACTGACATCAATTGTTTCAAAATCGGGGATTTCCATTATTTGCGCCAAGTCGAGCAACGACAGTTTGAGGGCATTTTCGGCTTCCACTAATGCAAGTTCTTCGCGGGCTTCCTGCGATATAAATTCGTAAAGTTCGCCCTCAACCATTCTGCCTGTTTCGACTAATTTTCGTCGCTGTTCGATATTTTGTTGAGTTAAAGTTAACTGTTCGCGCGATGTTTGCAGTAATTCTTTGTTCATCAGGGCGTTGAGATATGCAGTGGAAACACTCATTGCAATATCCGATTTTATTTTAGATAAATCCGATTCCGACGCTTTTTTTTCGGCACGTGTAGCATCTATATTGTATTTCATCCGCAGTCCGTCGAAAATAGTTATCGAACTCGAAATCCCAAACGAGGTGCTTGTGGAATTGGCACTGCGATAACTGTTGTTCTCGTCGAGCGAGCGACCGAGTGTCAAACTTTGTTGCGCCGATGCCGACAGGTTTGGCAGCAAGGCGTTACGTGCCTGATTGTATGCAATTTGCCGCGATTGGTCAGTATTTGACAACTGCTTTACATTCAAGTTGTTGTCTAACGCAATAGTGATACATTCTTCGAGCGTCATAAGTTTTTGTGCCATTGCAAAGCCTGCAATGTGAACAATAATGACGGCGATAATAAATTTTTTCATCGGGTTATAATTTTTAGAGCAAAGAAAAAGAGCAAAGAATAAAGACCTTACAAATTAGTAGTCTTTTCGCACTTTCGCGCGTTTTTTGCCTCTGATTCTTATTATTTTTAATATTCAACTTTTTTAATTTTGTCGGCTTTTTCCGCACCGCGAATTTTATCGCCAAGCGCGAGTCCGTTTTTAATTTCGATTTTTATTCCGTCGGACATTCCGGTGATAACCGCTTTACGTTCAAAGGTTTGTGGCGTTTCACTTTTAAGGATATGCACAAATGTAGTGTCGCCCGAAAATTCGATGCAACTTTCGGGAACGGTAAGCACATTTTGGCTTTGCTGCAAAACAATTTCAGCATTGGCACTATATCCGGCACGGACAAAAACGCTGTCGGGCACTACGACTGCTGCTTTCATTTCGAACATTATTGCGCCGCTTTCTTCCGTTCCTTTTGGCGAAAGGTATTCGAGAACTGCTTTGAGCCGTACATTTTCGATTGCGCCGATAGTAATATCCATTGGCATCCCAACCGTAACTCGCCCAATTTCAGTTTCGTCGAGTTTTCCCACAAAAAGCATATCGTTCATATTTGCCACTGAGGCAATCGTTGTCCCATCGTTAAAGTTATTCGATTGAATAACCGAATTACCTACTTTAACGGGAATATCGAGAATTGTGCCGGCAATGGTTGAGCGCACTAATGTGTTGCTTATCTGCGATTTATCGCTCGATATTCCGTCGCGCGTAAGGCTTAAATTATCTTTTGCCGTTTTCAATTCTTCGCTGCTGTTGTAGTATTGCAATTCCGATTTTTCAAATTCTTCGTTTGAAATCACCTTTTCGGCAAGCAGTTTGCGGTCGCGCTCGTAGTTGCGACTTGTCTGGTCGAATTGCAGTTGCGCCACAGTAACTCTCGATTCGGCGGCGTTGAGGCTTACCATATCGGGAATAACTTTTATTTTGGCAATCACGTCTCCGGCTTTTACTTTATCGCCCGCCTCTTTGAGCACTTCGGAAATAATCCCCGACATTTGCGGTTTTATCAATATTTCGTTTCGTGGCTCAACTTTGCCGGTGGCTACCGTGCGTTTTTCGATGTTGCCCAATATGGTTTCTTCGATTTGATAAATCACAATTTTTGGTTTCGATTTGTTATATAAAAACAGCATTGTGCCTATTACTAATGCTCCTAAAATAACAAACAGTGAGATTTTTAAGATTTTTTTCATTTTTGAAATATTTTTGAGTTGTTTTATTAGTTTGAATGTTTGATTAGTTTGAATAGTTACCAAATTAGTAGTCTTTTCATTTTACATTCTACATTTTACATTTTACATTAATCAGCAAATCATTCTTCTCTTATCGCATCAATTGCTTTGATGTTCATTGCTCGGTTTACGGGTAGCAGCCCTGCCAAAGTGCCTATTACAAGCAGTACTCCCAAAGATTGTATTGCCACACTGAAACTTATTTGAGGGTCTTTGAAAAATATATCCTGACTGCTTAGCAAAATAGATGTAACGTTCAGCAGTCCAACACCAAGCATTAATCCTGCAACGCCTGCAATAAGTGTAAGAACAATACTTTCGCTTAAAATTTGTCCTATAATATTTGATGGAGTTGCTCCCAAAGCGCGGCGTATTCCGATTTCTTTTGTCCGTTCGCGCACGGTTACGAGCATAATATTACTTATCCCAATTCCGCCAGCAATTAGAGTTCCCAAACCTACAACCAAAATTAACAATCCGATACCATTTCCAAGATATAGAAACATTGTAAATTCGTCTTCGATATTCATTCCGCCCACTGCTGTAGGGTCGTCGGGCGAAATGCTGTGCCGCTGTTTGAGTATTGTTTTGACTTTTTCTTCCACTACTTTTACTTTTACGCCGGGTTGAGCCGTAACAGCCAAAAAATGAACTATATTGCCCTGATTAAAGGCTTGTTGCATAGTTGTAAACGGCAAAACAACAGTTTCAGCCGCATCGCCTCCCAGATTTATGCCCGACGAGTGTTGCGATACTCCAATTACTTGAAAATATATGCCATTAACTTGTATTTTTTGCCCCACAGGGTTTTCTTTTGTAGGAAAAAGAACTTCGTAAACTCGCTCGCCAATTTCGCACACTTTGCGCCGCTCGGCAATATCTATTTCGTTAATATGGCGACCGTAAATCAGTTTACTTTCGTCAATAAGGTTATACACCGGATAATTTCCTTTTACGCTATATGTGCCGACTTTATCAGACCGAGTTACATTATTGCTGCTACTTCCGCCAAATAAAACCGGTGCAATATATTGAATTTCAGGGATATTATTGCGCAGTACAGGAATATCTTCGTTTACAATATTCCAAACTCGCCCTTTGCGAAATCCCTTGTAAGGCAGCGAAGTGTTGCTGTCCCAAATAAAACAGGAGTTGGTAGCAAAGCCGTCGATTTGCGACATAATGCCTGTTTCGAGAGCAGTCCCCGCACCAACCATTGCCACAAGCATAAACATACCCCAAAACACGCCAAAGGCAGTAAGAAAACTGCGCGAGCGATTATGAGTAATCGTTAGCCAAATTTCTTGCCAGCGGTCGATGTCAAAAAACGACGAAATGCTATGCCATATTTTATTTATCATTAAACAATTAATAGTTAATAGTGAATAGTTAATGGTGAAGAATTGAAAATTAATAGTGAATAGTGGAGTTTTTTCAAATTAGTAGTTTTATCCTGTAGCGTTCTCCATTTACCGTGCTCCATTTACCGTACTCCCTTTCATCCTGCACCGTTCACCGATTTCTGCTGCGAAGATAATTGAATTTTCTCAGTTGCAAAAGAAAAATGCAAAAATAATGGTTAATGGTTAATGATAAATGGTTAATTACTAAATTGTCCCCTCTGTCCCAATGGCAAGAGAAAAGATATTTTTTGAACACAAAGGCAGGAAGAAGAAAAACATTAATATGATAAATGATGAACAGCCCGCATTGTAGAGACGTGGTATGGTGCAAACGATAAAAATGTAACAGGTTGTAAATCTAAATTACGAATTGACTAATTAAAAGATACTAAAAATACATTCGTAGTGAATAAATTACTTGATTTTTTTTAATTATCAATTGTCCATTGTCAATTTTTCTCATTCATATTGCAAAACTAAAAAGTTATCTTCACAAAATACCAGATTTGCGATTTCGAGTAATTTTTCGGCTGTGATTGAGTCAATTTTTTTGCGAATATCGTCTAATGAGTCAACTTGACCATAACGTAAATAACTTTTTCCGAGCGAAATAGCCATATTCTCGCGGTTTTCGGACGAGATTGTCATTTGTCCGGCAAGTTGCTTTTTGTAATTTTTTAACGCCAAATCAGAAATTGCCTTTTGTTTTAGTTTTTTTAGTTCGCTGTAAATTAAATCACTGCAAAAAGTAGCATCGTGTTTTGCGCAGGCATAATATACCAACCACAAACCATTGTCGGTAAATGGTTGAAAAACAGACTCTACCGAATAAACCAATCCGTATTTTTCGCGAAGTGAGAGATTTAGCCGACTTCCCATCGACGGTCCACCAAGCAGATTATTAAGTAAGTACATCGCCATTCGCTCGGAGTAAAAAAGATTAAAACACAGAGTTCCAATAGCAATATGCGTTTGATGTGTATGTTTGTTAAGAACGATATTATTTGGCGAATTGCCGTAATTGGCATTTGTAAATAGTTGATTTTTAGGACATTCGGAAGGCAGAAGAATAAAATTACTTTCAACCGAGCGGATTACTTTGTCCATTTCCACGTCGCCGGTAGCGAAAAATACTATTCGTTCGGCGGTGTAATTTCGTTTGTGAAATTTTTGTACATCCTTCGGCGTAAAGCGCGAAATGGAGCGTTTAGTGCCAAGAATAAAATGTCCAAGTGGCTGATTTTGATAGAGTATGTTTTCAAAATCGTCAAAAATCAGTTCCGACGGATTGTCGTTGTACGATTCAATTTCGTCGATTATAACCTTTTTTTCCTTTATAAATTCATCTGCCGGAAAGGTTGAATTTTGCACTATATCGGCAATTAAACTTATTGTCGAAACAAGAAATTGTTTTGGCACAGCGGCATAAACTACCGTTTCTTCTTTTGATGTAAAAGCGTTGATTTCGCCACCTACATTTTCTATCTGATTGATAATCTGACGTGCAGAGCGTTTTGTTGTGCCTTTGAAAAGCAAATGCTCAACAAAATGCGCCATTCCCAATTCATTTTCCAACTCGTCGCGCGAGCCGACATTTATTACCGCACCACAATATACAACTTCTGATTTTTCGGGTTTTACAATTATTCGCAAGCCGTTCGGCAATGTGTGTGTGTGATATATCATCGTTATTTTTGATTTTCGATTGCCTCGAGTGCTTTTTTTACGGTTTTATTGTCCTGAAATAGAGCAGGATAGAAACCAATATCGCCAAGCATATTTCGGATAATGTACGATTTTATATGTTGTAAAATTAACTTTTGAGAAGTCGCAATTTCCTTGTTATTAGCAGCGATACCTTTATTATTGGCAAAAGCGACAAAATCGGACAAAAGGTTTTGGCTGTCCAAATATTTTGACAAAGCCTTCCAATCTTTGTAATTTTGCAGCGCAGCGCGGTTTTTGTCGGTATAGGCAAACGAAAATTGATAAAGATACGCTTTATTATATACATTGTTAAAATATGGCGTAACATTTGCCGTGTCGAGTGCCACAAAAACATCGGGCATAATTCCACCACCGCTATACACCGTGCGCCCGTTGAATGTTTTATATACCACAGTATCAGCAAAATGAATACTATCTGCACTGTCAAATTCGCCGTGAGTGTAGCGATTAAAAATGTCCTGCTCGTAATTGTCGTTGTCGCCTATCGTGTATGGTTTTTGAATACATCTGCCCGATGGAGTGTAATATTTTGCCACCGTCAGCCTTACAGCCGCACCATTCGAGAGGTCAAACTGTTGTTGCACAAGCCCTTTGCCAAACGAGCGACGTCCGATAATCGTTCCGCAGTCGTTATCTTGAATTGCACCTGCAAAAATTTCACTTGCCGATGCCGAAAATTCGTCAATCAACACAGCCACCGGAATACCAATGCAAGACCCTGAGCCATCGGCTTTTGCTTCGGCTCGTCGGTAACTTCGCCCTTTTGAGTACACAATCATTCTGTCTTTTGGCAAAAATTCGTTTACCATTGCTATAGCCACATCCATAAGTCCGCCGCCGTTTTCGCGCAGGTCGATAATATACGATTTTGCACCTTTGCTACGCAATTCGGCTAAGGCATTTAGAAATTCCTTGTAAGTATTTTCGCCAAAAGTATTGATTTTTATAAAACCTGTTTTGTCGGTAATCATATACGCCACATCCACCGAATTTACAGGGATTACTCCGCGTGTAATACTGTATTTTAACTCTTCGGCACTTCCTTGACGTTTCACGCCGATGACAACTTTTGTGTCTAACTGTCCGCGCAGTTTTTTCATCACTTTTTCGTTGTTCACTTCTTTGCCGGTAAATGCCGTATCGTTTACGGTTATTATGCGGTCGCCGGGCAGAACGCCTGCTTTTTCGGACGGTCCGCCACTTATGACCTGAATTACCATTACCGTATCGTTCTGAATATTAAATTGAATGCCAATTCCGCCAAAACTTCCTACAAGTTCGGAGTTTACATTTTGGAGGTCGGAGGCAGGAATATAAACAGTGTGAGGGTCGAGATTGGCGGCAATTTCGTATAGCAAATCTTCGTTTATCTCATTGATATTCACCGAATCAACATAATATTCATCAATAAGGTCGAACATTTCTTTTAATGATTTTATGTTGACATTATTGTTGTTTGATTTTGTGTTTTGATAAATATTATGCTTTTGTAATACGTTATTATTGCGCGACGAAAGTGTGTTTCCAATTACAAAGCCGAAAATTATTGCAAAAAATATTGATATTACAAGTATATAATTATTTCGTTTCATTTTTGATTATTTTTGTCGATTCTTTTTTCAATATTTCTGCTCAAAATATTGTCAAATTGCGAAATTCCAATGCTCTGCCTTCCGCCTGAAAACCAATATATCCTTTACGATGAGTTAATCCTGTGATGTGATTTTGCAACTCGCCGTTGATATATACCGTTAACGATTTGCCGTCCGAAATTACTGTCATAGTATTCCATTCTCCGACAGGTTTTTCGTTGCTTGCCTTGAATTTATCAACAGTAAATTTAACGCTGTCGGTACATTCTTTAGCCCAAACTCCGCTCATACAGAGGATATCGCCCGCTGCGCCTGCTTTTTGCTGCACTTGATAGCAAAGGGGCCATACCGAATCATTGTCTTGAATATGAATTAGAACACCGCTGTTTCCGGCAATTTTTGGCCATCGCCATTCTACGGTTAATTTGAATTTCGTATATTTTTTTGCTGTGCGAATATAGCCGTTGGTTTTTGTGCCGACCGTCAAAATTCCATTATGTAATAACAAAACCGAGTCCTGTGGAACGGCATTGTTTTTTAGTACGTAAACCCATTTTTCGGGAAAATCGAACAGCGATTTTTTATCGGCTGCATAGCCCGAAAATAACGAGCCTGCTAATAGAAGGGTGAAGATAAGTTTT
>JAITXR010000111.1 GCA_031284665.1 Paludibacter sp. | reverse complement strand
GCCGCTCCCGTAGCCTCCTTTACTGCCTCCATTGATGCAAGTAATTATTTGAAAATAAACATAGCCAATACTTCGGTCGAAGAGCCGGGTACATCGTGGTTTTGGGAATTTGGCGATGGGCAGACTTCTACCGAAAAAAATCCCGCTTCGCACAGTTACTCGGAAGCCGGAACTTATACTGTTACTCTCCGCACCTTTAACACGTATGGCGAAAGCGTCGCCACGCAAGAAGTGGAATTGGGCAAATATATTTTTAATTCGTCCGAAACTGCTAATTGGGAAAGCGAAAGTAATTGGAATACAAGCAGTTTACCCGATGCCTCTGCCGAAGTGTTAATACAAGGCAATGCCGTTATCAACACTCCGGTAACAGTAGGCGGCATTACAGTGGCGGCAGGCAAATCGCTCACAGTAGCCGCAGCAGGCAGTTTGTCAGCCGATGCTATTACGCTCAAAAGCACTGCTACGGATGGCACGGCTACTTTTATCGATGCCGGAAATGCATCGATAAGCATCGTAAATGTGGAGCAATATCTAAGTGGAGCAAATGGCAGCACTAATCGTAATCACTGGTACATTTCATCACCGGTAAACGATATTACCGCCCAAATGTTTGCGCCGCTAAATGTGAATTGGCTGTATTACTACAACGAAAATACTCACAGTTGGTCGGACGACATCACTAACGAAAGCGAGTATTTGTCGGCAGGACGCGGCTATGTGTTTGCCAACAATGGCAACGATAGCGTGTTTACTTTCAGTGGCAATATTCGCTCCGGCAATGTAATTGTGAATGTTACCCGCACCGGCAAGCAGGATTTGATGCGCGGATATAACCTTATCGGCAATCCTTATCCTTCGTATCTCGAATGGGATGCTGTGAACAAGGAGAATGTTCTTCCTACAATATGGACACGCTCGATGCAAGGTACAGATATGGTATTTCTTACCTATAATGCCGAAGCGGAAGTTGGAGTGCCGGACGAAACTACGGAGCATATAGCACCGATGCAGTCGTTTTGGGTAAAGGTGAAACCCGAACTTGCCGATTCTGCCGGACGTAGCATAATTTTCAGTAGTTCAATGCGCTCGCATCGACAAAGCGGTTACGGAACTCTGCGCACGCCTCAGTTCAACGACCGACAAATAATCCGCCTCACGCTATCGAATGGCATAAAAGCCGACCAAGCCGCAATCCTTTTTACCGACAGGGCTTCAAATGCTTTGGATGATTTCGACAGCGAAAAAATGACTGCCGGCAATATAACATTACCCGAAATATCAACTCTCGCAGGCTCTACTTGGTTGGCAATCAACGGACTAAATGCAGTTTCGACTGATTTGGAAATCCCGATAGGAATAAAAATCGGCACAGCAGGCGAATTTACAATCAATGCAAACGAAATAAGCAATATAGCGCAAACAGTAATATTGAAGGACAAACTGCTCGACAACGAATTTACTTTGACCGGTGGCTCAACTTACCAATTTACAAGCACAACAGCGAACAACGCCGAACGATTTAGCATCATTTTCCGCACTCCTAACGATGTATCACTTATCGACGAAAAACCGGCTAATATTTATATTTCTGGTGGTAAATTGATAATCGAAAACGGACAAGCAGATGCTATGGTCGAAATTTTTGATATACTCGGACGTAAACTGTACGAAAAAACGCTTAATGCTCAATTTTCAATTCTCAATCCACAATTACAAACAGGAGTGTATTTGGTAAAAATTGGAAATAAAACGACAAAAATAATTGTAAAATAATTCAACTTTCGCAAGTCCTGAAAGGACTCCCGATAGTTATCGGGATTTCGTAACCGTAGGTAAGCGAAGCGCAGCCTACGGCAGACCAATAGCACAAATCGCTGCCTGTAAGGCAGAACTTTAAAAGTCTTGCCTTATAGGCAAAAATCAAGGTTGTTGCCATCCGCAGGTCGTTGACCTGCGGTTACGGAAATTTAGCCCTTCGGGCTTTTAGGTACAACGTACGACAATCAAATAATAAAATAATAAGATAAATGAAACATTAATAACAAAGCCATTGATACACAAATAAATGATTTTAATTTTGCAAGTATTTTGTTCTTTGTTCTAAAATAATAATACAAATGAAAACTTCAAAAAAACCGTACATTGCACCAAGTATTGAGCAGGAAGCGCTTGATTGGAATTTTTCGATGCGAGAAGATTCTGGAGAAGAATCGCTATCTCCACCTGTAGAACCAATGCGTCCTAGACCACCGTCGCAATCCAACTAAATAAGATTTTATGATTATCCGCAACCTGTCTTATTTGTCCTGCGGGACTTTTGCGGATAATCATTTAAGATTTTGCTGTTGAGTGCCGATTATTTTTTGCAAATAAAATAAATTTCGTATATTTGTCGAGAAAAAAAATATTACAGGAATGGAAGAAGATTTCGACATACGAACTAATCAACAGCACGGCGAAAAGGAATTTGAAAATGCACTTCGCCCGCTTAATTTTGCAGATTTTGACGGACAAGAGAAAATAGTCGAAAATCTGCGAATATTTGTTGCCGCTGCTCGTATGCGTAGCGAGTCGCTTGACCATTGTTTACTGCACGGTCCTCCGGGTTTGGGCAAAACTACGCTGTCGAATATTATTGCTAACGAACTTGGTGTAGGATTCAAAATCACATCAGGTCCTGTGCTCGACAAGCCGGGCGACCTTGCCGGTTTGCTAACTTCGCTCGAAACCAACGACGTGCTTTTTATTGACGAAATTCACCGCTTAAGCCCTATTGTAGAGGAATATCTCTATTCGGCAATGGAGGATTATCGTATTGATATTATGATTGATAAAGGACCAAGTGCGCGTTCAATCCAATTACAAATTAATCCATTTACGCTAATCGGCGCAACTACTCGCAGCGGATTGCT
>JAITXR010000073.1 GCA_031284665.1 Paludibacter sp. | reverse complement strand
CCCGAAAAATCAGGAATCGACAAGCAGCCGTCGCGCTCAAAACAAACTAAACTGTCGGGCTTATTGATAATTTTAGGATTTACAGCCACCACAACGGGTTGGTCGGGTAAATCGAGCCGGATAAATAAAAATAGATTTTTGTTTATCCCAATTTGCGGGGCTGCTATGCCTACGCCATCTTCGGTTTCGAGCGTGGTTTTTAGTCTTTCGACTAATAGCGTAAAAGCCGAGTCGCCTACAAAATTTGTCAAGTCGCTGCAATCAGTTCTTAATGTCAGCGAGTCGGTTTTATCGGTTATTTGCAGCACTCTGAAAGGTGTGTGGGCAGTAGCGGAAAAAACTATTTTTCTTTCGGCATCGGTCAGCGATTCAACTTTGTGCTTGCACGAAAATTGCGTAACAATTATCACGCAAATTAATAAGTAGTTAGAGAGTTTCATAATTTATCTGTTAATTTTTATTTTCCCACGAACACCACCAACATCACGAACATTTTTTTTGTATTTTGTTCGTGCAGTCAGTGTGGTTTGTGGTTTTAATTGTTTGCTTTTTTATATACCAATAAAACTAAACACTTCGTTAAAACTTACTTAAATGAAGTTTTAACGAAGTGTCAAATGCTTGAATTATAATTTTCCGTAGCGTTCTTCTTCGATTTGTTTCAGAGTTTTGCCACGAGTTTTTGGTGCCCAAACTGTACCTACAACAAGAGCAAATACCAATAAGCCAATCATAATATAACCCGAAAATTCAAAGCCTTTTGAGCCATATATTCCTGTAAAAGCAAAACTCCAAATTGCCGCTCCACCGCGAACAATAAAGAACATAATTCCTTGAGCAGCAGCACGGTAACGAGCAGGAAAAAGTTCCGATGCCCAAAGCGCATAAAAAGCCTGCACACCAAGTCCTGCGTGGATTCCCCAAAGAACAGTGAAAGTCCAGAGGGCAGAGAGATTGTCAATCCCCACAAAAACTAAAATTACCCAAGCGGCAACTCCTATTGCAGTCCCAATAAAATACAAAATGCGTTGATTTACTTTGTCAACCACAAGCGCAAATCCAAAATATGTTACAAACACAATAATAAGCCATTGAATAGCAGGCAGCATATTCGACATCGAATTTGACAGCCCGCCAGCCGTTTCAAAAATATGCGGTTGGAACATTCCCATCACGCCGGCAACAAAATTCCATGTGATGTAAATGCCTGCAAGATAAAGAATTGTCCGTACATTTACAGCATTTGTAAACAGCGAGCCAAACGACGAAAATACGCTTGGTTGTTTTACGGCTGCTTTTTTTGCCTCTTTCCAATCTTCCGACTCGTTAAGTTTTCGTTGCAGTGTCCACGCAATAAATGCAACAATAAATAAGGTTGCAAAAATCAATCTGTTTCCAAACACAGCCAAAACTGCATCCGATGCTCCTGCGCCATGTACTAAAATTGCAAGTTTGCGTACTTCATCGCCGAGCAATCCGTCGGGTGCAAGTAACATTCCCAAAAACAGGATGATAGCGGGACCTACTCCCCATGCAAACTGCGAAATTCCGATATTTCGTCCGCGATTGCCAACTTCCGAACTTTCGGAAATGTAAGTCCACGAAGCAGGAACGCCCGCTCCAACCGAAATTCCGGTTATCAGAAATCCGAGTAAAAGCATCGGAAAATTTAGCGATAACATAATAATTGCCACACCGGTCATATAGACGAGCATATTGTAGGTGTAAATTGTTTTTCTGCCAAAGCGGTCGGCAAGGAAACCGCCAATAATTGCGCCCAATGCAGCGCCAAAACAGTTGGCACTGATAGCGTTAAGCAAGCCGAGATTGCCTTCTGTAAGTCCGAGGTAATTTTGCCAAAGAGTGAGACCGCTCGCACCTGCTACTATTGAGCCGGCATCCAAATAATTGGTTAGCGATACGGCGATTGTGGATTTTAAACTTCCTTTTTTGTGTTCCATGTGTAATAAATTAGTGATTATAGGTTTTTATAATAAATTTTCGACAAAATTAAAAAAACAATTCAGAATTATTGGCAAACTTCGATAAAATTTGGTATTTCGTTTTTAAAATCGTAGCCTGTGCCGTCGCTTTTGATTTCGCAAAAATAATGTTCCATCCCGTTACTGGCTATCATAAATTTTGCTTTCACAACGTGATTGTAAACTGCCGCCTGGTCGAAAACCTTTTGACTGATTGCAACATTCGGAGCCTTAAATTCTAAAATCATAATTGGAACTGCCTGTTTATTATACACCAAAGCGTCAAAACGCTTGCGAGTACCATTTACCAAAAGCATTTTTTCGACTGCCATAAGCGATTTTGGAAACTTTTTTTCGACCAGCAAATATTGTAAAAAATTTTGCCGCACCCATTCTTCGGGAGTCAGCACCACAAAACGATTACGGAAACAGTCGAATATCATAACGTTGTCGTTTTGCTTTTTTATATTAAAATCGTATGGCGGTAAATTGAGTTGCAACATTTTTTCCGACTTTGTGTTTTGATTGACAAAAGTAAATTTTTTTTTTGAAAAATATAATTTATTCGGACAAAAGAATAAAGACAAAAGAGAAAAGACGACATAAGCTTTCATTGCGCAAAAGATTTAATTATCTTTGCATAATCAACAAACCTTAAAAAAACATAAAATTCATTTGCAGACAAATACAATGAAAATACGTTTGACTGTTTTAACAATATTATGCTTGTTTTGCGTTATTTCTTGCAAATCAAAGTTTCATATTCCTACTCGTAATATGCCAAATCTTGATTGTGAGTCGTGTAGTTCTTCCGAATTAGTCAATATGTTTTCAGAACATAAACTTTTGGCAAATCGAATTATACTTATTAATGATTCTGTTTTAGAATATATAAAATTGTTTTATGATTGTGGTTGGAACAGTGAAATAAAATACAAAATCGTTGAAAATGAATTAATTATAGATACGATTGATACTAAAAAACGAAGTACTGCTTATTGTAATATGGAAACAGTAGAGTATTATACCGACAGTTTGAGAAATATTAAAACAGGCGAAAAATTCTATTCCGAAAATTATTACTCATTACAAATAAGAGAGTATATCAAACACAATAAAGCAACTCGCATTCCAAAAAAGGCTTTAAGGTTAAAATATGGTAAAAAATATTACCCGATGAAGTTTCGATGAATTTACAAATTAGTTTTTTTTTCAACCCTCACAGGGCTTAAAACCAAAATTCTATTATTTCAACAAGAAAGAATTAATATTTATTATTGTAGAATAAAAACTAATATTTATCTTTGTGGTACTGCTTTGAACATATAATTTGATAAAAAAAAACAGCAAATATGGAATATACGGCAATATTTGAAAAAATGGATAATGGTTGGTACTTTGCACAATGCGAGCAAATGCCAAATGCTAT
>JAITXR010000030.1 GCA_031284665.1 Paludibacter sp. | reverse complement strand
TAATCGAACAAAAAAACTGTTCGGACAAAACAATTTCTTTCTCGTTCGAAAGATGTAACGAAAAATTATTACTTGTCAAGGCAATAATGCAAGACAAGAGCATTCAAACAGCAAAAATATTAATATAAAAAAGTAACAATAAAACACAAATACATGAAAAACAGATACTATTTGCCTTTGTCGCTTGCGATGTTATGTGTATTCCTTTTTTCGTGCAACGACGAAAGGGTACATTACTACGACACTCCTGAATGGTTGAAAGGCAGCATTTATGGAGTACTTGAACAACGCGGTAATTACTCCATTTTCCTGAAAGGAGTAGATTTAGCCGGAATGCGCCCTATGCTCGATGGGAAAAACATCCTTACAGTGATGGCTCCCGACGATGCAGCCTTTGCCGAATACCTGACACAAAATTACGGCGGGAAAAAAATTGAAAATTTGCCCATAAATGAAATAAAAAAAATTATCGGCTTTCATGTTTTGTATTATGCCTTTGATAAAAATAAATTGATAAATTTCAGACCAAACGAGGGTGATGGAGCAAAAGCCAAAGATAAAATAGTGAATGCCGGCTTATATTACAAATTCCGGACAAACAGTATGGATGACATTACTATAGAAAAGGATACGGCAGGAAACGATGTCAATGTGTATCATTTAGAACGTTTTCTTCCGGTGTTTTCATACCAAATGTTTCAAACAAAGCAGATTGACGCAAAATCGAATTATGAATATTTTTTTTCAACTACCCCGTGGAAAGATGCCAATGGTTTTAATGTGTCGAATGCCGCAGTGAACGAATATGCAATTATTGCCGACAATGGATATATTTATACGATTGATAGAGTTTTACGTCCGCTCGAAACCATTTACAACGAACTTGCATCCGATAATAATTATTCCGATTTTCTGAATTTGTACAATGCTTACGGTTTTTATCAGTTAGACGAAAATTTGACTTTGGAATATGGCGGAGGAAAAGATTTGTATCAACATTATTACACTTTTCCACTGGCAAACATTGCCTGCGAATGGCCTGTTAGCGATTATCGACAGATGGATAGATTAGCATTGACCTCATATAGCGTATTTGCTCCCGACAACAATGCTTTGCGGACTTTTTTCGACGAATACTGGCGTGTGGGCGATTATAATTCATTAGAAGAAGTGAGCAGAACTTCGGTAGAATACCTTTTGTTCAACTGTGTTTATTCCGCATCGGTTGTTTTTCCCGAAGAAATAAAAAAAGGACAGATAATCAACAGTTATGGTACTGTCATCAATTTTAATGTAGATGCAGTACCGGCAGGCAATCGAAAAATTTGCGTAAACGGCGCATTGTATGGGCTAAACGAATTGACACCACCGGCAATGTTTGGCTCAGTAACCGGACCTGCTTTTCAGTATCGAAAACACAGTTATTTTTTGGATATGCTTAATGCTTCCGATTTGGTGCTCACACTTTGTTCGGACGAAACTCGATATTTAGTTTTGTATCCTTCTGATAATCTAATGAATAGCGTAGGTATAACTCGCGGTGCTGACAATTCATTGTATAATGGTACGACCCGAATTTCGGCAAGTGCGCAACAAAATTATGTGTATGCGCATGTAGTCAGCGTGGATGGCACTACCGGCAATTACGCTTCGTTGCCTACAAGTGGAACACACGTTTTGCGGACTTTGTCGCCAAATATGAATTTATATTGGTATATGAAAGATGGAAAAATCACTAACTGCATAAAGCATAATGAGTTACTTTTCATCCCCGGCATAGTCGAAAACGATGTATATAGCGATATAAGCGAATTGAGTTTTCGCAGTGGCTGGACAAACGGCAAAACATACACATACCAAAATGCCGATAAACCCTTTGTTTTTGAGGGAAGTCAGGCAAATGCCATTTATCCGAAATTTGTTCCAATGATGCTCAACAATCGAAACCAATCCAATACGCTTTTTTACGGATTTATTCAACTGCTCGATAAGGCAAATCTGCTTGACCCCGAATCGCAGTCGATAATTCCTGTGGTAGAAAACAGTTTGATGTTTGTGCCTACTTCTACCGCTATCAAAACAGGTATTTTGTCGGGTAACATTCCCGGAATTTCTACTTCGAGTAGCAATATTAACGATGCCGATTTTTTTGCAAATTGTACGGTCAGCAATTTGGATACACTGCAATACTATATGCGTCAATACTTTATACCGTTAAGTAGTGCTGTAATTTCAAATTTCCCTTATGTAGGTTGGCAGGAAAGTGCTACAAACCTGTTGCCCACACTACAATCGTACGATGTGAGTTTGGGTGGAGGAAAATCAGAAACAAAAACAACAAAAATCAGCATAACGGATGCTGGCAACAAAATCAGCATTCGAGCGTTCAACGGCGAAGGCAATCCCACAGGCAGTTGGATTGATGTAATTGAAGATTATCATTATTTCCCGTTTGTATTCGATGACGGTTGTGTTCATTTTATAAAAGAAGTTCTTTAAACATTATTATTCAACAAGATGAAGAAAAAACTAAAAAATATATTGCTTGTAGGATTCTCACTGCTTTGTTTGTGTGCCAATGCTCAAAATTCCGCTTTAATCGAAGGTACTGTTTATGAAAAAACGGGAAGCCAGACAGAGCCGATAATGGGCGTAAATGTGGTTATAACGACAGAGTCAAACCGAACGTTGACAGGTATTACAACTGACGTAAACGGAAAGTATTCGTTAAAATTACCTGATTATCAGGGAAAACTGAAAATCGTTTTTTCGTTTATAGGAATGAAACCTCAGTCGTTCGACTACAGCGGTCAGCGCACTTTAAATGTTACACTTACCGACGATGCTCAAGTGTTGAAAGATGTAACCGTAACCGGAAAAAGGATTGAAAGCGAACTTGGCATAACCACGCACGAACAAACTTTTTCGTCTCAAAAAATAAAAATGGATGCACTCATCTCCGATATGCCTGTGGTGTCGGTAGAAGAAGCCTTGCAAGGGAAAATATCAGGTTTGGATATTCTGGCAGGTGGCGACCCCGGATCGCGCAGTTCTATTCGTATTCGCGGAACGGCTACGCTTAATTCAAAAACCGACCCTCTAATTGTTATTAATGGTGTCCCCTACTCGACCGAAATTGACGATAATTTTGATTTTAACACCGCTAACGACGAAGATTTTGCGGCAATGTTAAATCTAAATCCCAACGATATAGAATCTATTGAAGTATTGAAAG
>JAITXR010000019.1 GCA_031284665.1 Paludibacter sp. | reverse complement strand
TAATGGATTTATTTTTATATAAAACAATGGATAAAAGTAAATATTGCTGTTGTGTCGCTGCAAAACTAAAATATATTTTTGACGAAAACAAACAATTTCATTTTTTTAACTTCTTTTTTCTTATGATTTGTTAATGATGTAAATCAAGAGTTAAAATAGAATCCCTAACGGGACAAAAAATCAGTAAATTTTCAATATTTAATTCGCATTGTTTTGTAATTTTTTGGTTGTAAACAAGTTTTTATATATTTTTGCTCCACTTATATGTAATTGTACTACAACAATTTTTTTTACGGTATGTTAACACACACAAGCCAATGAAACACAATATTTTAATCCTTATTTTTTTATTTATCGCTTTTATTAGCGTTGCTCAGGAGCAGAAAATTTCGGTATTTTCGCCCGATAATTTATTACAGGTAACGCTGGTCGAAAATGGTGGAAATGTCTTTTATTCAGTGAATTACAAAGATGTTGAACTCTTACAACAATCGCCATTGGGTTTGGTGGCTGTGCGTGGTAATTTTAGTGAAAATTTGAAATTTATATCACATAAATTGCAGACAATTAGTGGAAAATATACGTTAAACCGCACAAAGCAAAGTGAAATTGAGCACAAATCAAACGAACTTGTTTGCTCATTTGCAAATCCGCAAAAGCAGCAAATCGACATTGTTTTTCGTGTGAGTAACAACAATGTGGCTTTTTGCTATCGCATACCGCAAATATCTGATATTTCGAATATTATCGTAGAGCGCGAATTGTCGGGCTTTCGTTTTGCCGAGGGGACAAGCACTTTTCTTACGCCACAAGCACCTGCTCTGAGCGGTTGGCAGCACTCAAAACCATCTTACGAAGAAGAATATACTGCCGATGCGCCACTCGGAACGCCATCGAAATATGGCGAAGGATACACATTTCCGGCTTTGTTTCATTATCAAAATTTTTGGTTGCTATTGTCGGAGACCGGCGTGTCGAGCAAATATTGCGGTGCGCGTTTGAGCGAAGTTACAACTGATGGTTTATTTACAATTGCATTTCCGCAAATGCTTGAAAATAACGGTGTTGGCTCTGTGTTGCCGGCTATGTTGCTGCCTGCACAAACGCCGTGGCGCACTATCGCTGTGGGCGATAATTTGAAAGCAATAGTAGAAACCACCGCTCAGTTCGACCTCGTAGAGCCACTTTACGAAGCGAAATATGATTATAAATTTGGGCGTGGAACGTGGAGTTGGATTATGTGGCAAGATGCGAGTATGAATTATAAAGACCAGATTACTTTTGTGGATTTGGCGGCAACGCTGGGCTACGAATTTATATTAATTGATGCTCTTTGGGATAAAAATCTTGGTTATGCGAAAATGGAAGAATTGTTGCAATATGCTAAAAATAAAGGAGTTGCGCCGTTTGTGTGGTACAATTCAAACGGATTTTGGAACGATGCGCCGCAAGGTCCAAAAGGCAAAATGAACACTGCCATCGACCGTAAAAAAGAAATGGCATGGCTGCAAAAAATGGGAGTAAAAGGCATAAAAGTCGATTTTTTTGGTGGCGACAAGCAGGAAACAATGCGTTTGTATGAAGATATTCTCTCTGATGCCAACGATTACGGTTTGATGGTAATTTTTCACGGAGCAACATTGCCGCGAGGCTGGGAACGAATGTACCCGAACTATGTGGGCAGCGAGGCGGTTTTGGCTTCCGAAAATCTTATTTTTACACAACATGCCTGTGATAATGAGGCATTTAACGCTTGCCTGCACCCATTTATTCGCAACGCGGTGGGCAGTATGGAATTTGGCGGAGTGCTGCTTAACAAACGCTTAAATCGCGATAACGATGGCGGAACAACACGCAAAACAGGCGATATTTTTCAGTTGGCAACGGCTGTTTTGTTTCAAAACGCAGTACAAATGTTTGCGCTCACGCCAAACAACCTGACAGAGCAACCCGCTTTTGAAATCGATTTTATGAAAACCGTGCCTACCACTTGGGACGAAACAATTTTTATTGACGGTTATCCGGGAAAATATGTGGTCTTGGCACGACGAAATGGGGAAAAATGGTATATTGCAGGTGTAAATGCCGAAAAGCAAACAAAAAAAATTACCCTGAAACTTGATTTTTTAAAAGAAAAAAACCTGACAAAATTTACCGACGAAAAAGGACTTTTGCCAAAAACAGAAAACGTCAAACTCAATAAAAACAACGAAATAACTGTAGAAATTCAAAGCAATGGCGGAATTGTATTATTCTGATATGTCGAAATTTGCGAGGAAATACAGTACTTTCGATAAAAATATACTTAGTTTATTGTAAAATATAAAATTAAAATCGTAATTTTGCAAGACAAAAAACAGGTTATTATGAATAATTTTGAAGTAGAAGAACAAAACGCAACTAAAATTGCTGCCGATTTTGAAAAAAAATGGGCACAATCAGTAACAAGCGATGAATTTGCACAAAAAATGTATCAACATATTGATATGTGGGAATGGAAAAAGTAATTCATTTTTCAGCAGATGTTGATGTTATCCCTGTTCAGAACTTCTTTTTGCACAGCCTCTTTAATTTAATATTTTTTTACCTGTTCGTATTAATCACTCCTGAGTTGCTGTCGGAATTGTTTAGTTTTTTGCTTGCTGATTGATAGCGTTTTATTTTACCACGAACGCCACAAACACCACGAACATTTTTTACTTTGTTTGTGTGGTTTGTGGCTTTATATGTACAATATTTTGCAGTATCAATTCAATTTCAATTTCCCTGTTAATAGCAAAACAACAACTGCTATTGTCGAAACAAATTCGAGAATCGTGCCTATAGCAAGTGAAAGCGATGCAAGAGGAAGATGCATTATTTTTA
>JAITXR010000003.1 GCA_031284665.1 Paludibacter sp. | reverse complement strand
ATATTATAAATCGAAAAGGCGTTTCAAATGGCGGTCGTAGATATTTTCTTCTACACATTGACCAACTATATCGCTGTATTTTTCGAGCATATAAGTATATTTTTTGCCCATATCGGCAGCCACTTTGTAAGCAACGTGAATAAGTTGACGGAAGTTAGAATTATAATCGGGATGACCCGGAATATGGCGTAGCGAGTTAACAAATTTTTCGCTTGTCCACGCATTAACTTCTTCTACCGTAGGAAGTTGCGAGCTGTCAATGTCGATTACATCAGCATAAGGAGCGCAAAGTTCATCTTTTTTGTCGTGCGAATTTGCGTAAATTTCCTTTGCCACTTCGAGAGCCTCGCCACCTGCTTTTGCAAGTCCGATAACTTCTTCGAGCCAAGTAGTACCGGCAGTTTTGAGGTGCAAGCCTTTGTTATATTTAGCGATAATGGCAGCCATTATGGGATAAATCGAAAATTTGTCGCTACCCGAATGTATGCTCAATTTCAGTTCTGCGGGCAATCCAAATTCTTTGACAGCATAATCGATTACCAGCACATCGTCTTCAAATTCGCGGGCAAATTGTTTGAGGTCGCCACGATAATCAACGCCTTTGTTGAAACGTCCTGTAAATTTCGGCGCAATAGTTTGAGCAGGTACTCCCTTGTCAGCCAACATTTTAAGGATAAACAACATATCAACAGGAGTTTGTGGAGTTTCCACTTCGTCCATCGAAACTTCGGTAATAAAACTTCCTTTGCCTTTTTTATCTACAAGATATTTGTAAATTTCCGAGGCGTGTTGAGTAGCAGCGAGAAATTTGCCTGCAACTGATTTCAATAAATCTTCGGTAACAACAATTGGTTTTTCGATTCCCGGCACTTTCAGTTCGCCAATATATTTTTGGCACGAAGCAACAAATTCGCTAACTGCCTCATCTGTACTTGGTTTGCCAATAAATGCAGCAACATCGAGAGTAAAAAAGTCGGCTGTTTCCACAAAAGGCTCAACTGTATTGAAGTTAATGTGGTCGGCATCGACAAAATATTTTCCCGTATAACTAAGTTTTTTCACGGCTGCATCTGCCTCGCGACGAACATCGGAAGGATGCGTGTGAACATAAATGTGTTCGCGGTTCGATTTATTCCACACCGGACAAATGTCCAAACCGCTCTGACGTGCGCGCATAATGGCTTTTAATTGCGCCTCTCCTTGATGCGCAAAACGGTCGCCTACACCGATACTGATTTTTGATAATTGCATAAAAATTATATGATTTAATGGTTTGAAAAATTTAATTTATAGATTTTTTTGTTTGCAAAAATAACATTATTTTGTCATTCAGGGAAATTTTTATCTGATTATATTTGTTAATTTTGGTTTAATGTAAATTATTATCAACGCAACATCCTGTTTTCAACGAAAGTCCTGCATTGTGCAGATAATCGTTTGCATAAAAGATAACAAAACTAATAAACAAAGTTCAAACCACCAAATTAATGTGAAAATAAAATCCAAAAAAATATGATTTAAGGGGGCTGTTTGTTAAAGAATATCAAAATTATATTGCCAACAAATAAATCACAATAATAATAACTATTTTTACGGTTTTAAAATTGATAACATTTGTTTTTATGCCAAACAATAAAACAGCAACTATTTATTGCAAAAATTCAAACTCATATCACGATTTCCCGCTTGGTACTTCGCTTGCCGAAATTTTGAGCAAAATCAACCTGCAACTGCCCAATAAAATAGTTGCAGCAAGAGTAAACTGCAAAGTGGAAGATCTTAATTTTTTGGTTTACAAGCCCAAAGATATTGAGTTTCTGGATACTACTTCGATTGAAGGAATGAGAGTGTATATCAACACTTTAAGTATGATTTTTGGGAAAGCGGTAAGCGAACTTTATCCCAATACGCTTGTGAAAATCGAATTTCCGATTTCACACGGTTATTATTGCCACCTTATTAATTTCAAAAAAACTGTAAGCCTCGCCGAAGTGCAGGCTATAAAACAGCGAATGAAAGAAATAATTGCTCAGGATAAAACTATTATTTCCGAAGAAAAACAACGCGAAACCGTTCAGGAACTTTTTGCCAAACTGCCCAATCAAGATGATAAACTTAAACTCTTTGACTCGCTGGGTAACAAATACTTACGCTATTTCCGTATCGACGATTATTTGGATTATTACAACGGCGTGCTGATGCCTTCCACATCCTATGTTCAACTGTTCGACCTGCAAGCCTACGACAATGGGATATTGCTGCTCGGAACGAATGCCGATAATCCCTCAAAATTGGAAGATTTGGCGCCGGAACCAAAAATTTTGGAAGTCTCGAAAGAGTTTTATAAAATGAACGAACATCTTAATATTAATTCGGTAGGTGAGTTAAATAAACAATTTTTGACTAACAAATCGTTCAGCCTGATAAAAATTGCCGAAGCCCTGCACGAGAAAAAATTAGTTAGTATTGTAGATGCAATTGCTAAAAAACGCAAAAAAATAAAATTTATACTTGTGTCGGGACCTTCCTCGTCGGGCAAAACCACTTTCAGCAAACGACTTGCCATCCAATTAGTATTGGCGGGATTTAAACCTGAAATAATTTCGCTCGATAATTATTTTCTTAACCGGCAGGACACCCCGCGCGACGCGAATGGCGATTGGGATTTTGAATCCATTTATGCCCTCGACCTCCCGCTCTACAAGCAGCAATTGCAACAATTACTTGCAGGCGAAACGGTCGAAATGCCGTCGTTCAGTTTCGAAGATGGCAAACGCTATTTCAAAGGCGAAAAACTGCATCTCCAAAAAAACAGCATAATAATAATGGAAGGCATTCACGCCCTAAACCCCGAATTGCTGCCCGATATTCCCGAGCATGTGCTGTACAAAATATATGTTTCGGCGTTAAGCACAATTTCGCTCGACAATCATAATTGGATTTCGACCTTCGATACTTGCTTGCTGCGCCGAATTATTCGCGATTTCCGTTTCCGCAACTATTCGGCTCAAGAAACTATCAAACGCTGGGCAAGTGTGCGGCGTGGCGGCGAAAAATGGATTTATCCATTCAGTCAATATGCCGATGTGGTGTTTAATTCGTCGCTGGCTTTTGAACTTGCTGTACTCAAAAAACACGCCGAGCCAATACTCGACGAAGTGCCCGAATACTGCGAAGAATATACCGAAGCATGCCGTTTGAAAAACTTTCTGAATTATTTTGTCTCAATTCCAGAACGAGAAATACCGCCAACTTCGCTGCTCCGAGAATTTATCGGCGGGAGTAGTTTTAAATATTAATTTTGCTTATGGCAGAAACGCAACTTACAATAAAACAATGGGATAAAGACGACCAACCCCGCGAAAAAATGCTTAAATACGGTATTCAGAAACTTTCGGATGCCGAACTGCTCGCCATTTTGTTAAGAGCAGGCACTAAGGAGCAAAATGTGGTGGAACTTGCGCGCAGTATATTGCACGACTCGAATAACAATATCGACCAACTTGCGCAATTAAGCGTCAAGGAACTTTGTAAAAAATATAAAGGTATCGGGCAGACAAAGGCTATCACAATTATTGCTGCACTCGAATTTGGCAAACGGCGCAAAAAAGACGAACTGCCCGAACGCCGGCAAATACTGAATAGCCGCGATTTGTTTGATATTTTTGAGCCGCAACTTATTGATTTACAACAGGAAGAATTTTGGATTGTGCTGCTTAACAGGGCTAATCGCCTGATTGATGTAAAACAACTGACTGTGGGAGGACAAAGCCAAACGCTTGTAGATGTTAAACTTACGCTGCGCACCGCGCTCGAAAACAACGCAGCGGCAGTGGCGGTGGCACATAATCATCCATCGGGGCAAGTATTTCCCAGCCTGCAAGACGAAAATATCACACGCCAACTGTCAGCAGGATTTGCGGCAGTAGATATTCATCTTGTTGACCATTTAATAATTTGTTGCGGAAAATACTACAGTTTTGCCGACGAAGGAAAATTGCCGTAATCGTTTGTTTGTTTTGTTAAAACTTAAACCTGTTACGTTTAATTCACACGCAGATAGAACGCAGAATTTATTGTGATTTATCGTGAATTAGACAGATTGGCGCAGGTTTTCTTATTAACCATTATCTTCCAACCTTATTTTTACCTCATTTTCTTTACAGAACAAGCTCAGTAGCCGATAGATTTTTTGTTAGCTAAACCTCATTACCTCATTTTCTGCTCGCACCGATTTTTTAATTGTTTGTGTGCCATTTTGCAGGGGCGTTGCATGCAACGCCCCTACGGTGCGGGGCGGTATTTCGTTTTTACCCCGAGTTTCACTCGGGGTTATGCACAGGCAACTCCTACGGAGTTATCGCATTGCAGACGTTCATCACTAATCACTAATCACTGCTTTGTGTTTTCCACCTCTCCCACCTCCCCTAACCCCTCCAAAGGAGGGGGATAGACCGCCGAATAAGGGGGTGTAGGGTGGTGTTTGTTTTTTTGTTGTCTGAACTATGATTTTAATATGATTTTGGGGATTACTATGATTAAGAAACGGATTGCGGAGTTGTCAACCCTAACAGGGTTTTAAACCCTGTTAGGGTTAGTGATAAGTGGAGTAACAAAAAAATAAGTGATTAACTCCCTAATTTGGAAGTTAATCACTCATCGTTAATCACTAATCACTCAGTTACTTTCCTACGCATCCATTTCCATCCTCAATCGAGATTTTCTCGAAAGTTAGAATTTTTGCACTGCCCGAAGGGATGATTGCGCTGTAAGTATTACTTCCGGTTTTGGTTAGTGGATAGCCACCCTCGCCAAAGATACTTCCAAGTCCAAGTTTGGAGGCAGGGACAAATGCTTTGCCGCTTTCGCTTACGTTGTACTCCACTGTAAATGGCGGAACTCCGCTTAGTGTTACAAGTATATCGCCACCATCGCAGGGGTCAACTATTTGTGGGAATTCTATTGTGGGAGTTGGATTTACTGTTATGGCAAACAATGTAGTATTCTTAATTTTATTGTCATCGGTAATTGTGGCACTCGATATGCTTAAATTTTTCACAGGCACTTTTGCTTGATAAATGTTCGGACTAATCAATGTTATTGGGTATCCGCCTGTGCCGAATGTGTTCGGTAAATCTATATCTTCGGAGTAAACTACTGTAAACGGCTCTACACCGGCAAAAGTCATTATTATAGAATCGCTTGCGCAAGTTGCGGCGGTTATAGTATTTGGATTTACTGTTAATGTGAGATTTGCAATGCTATCGCAACCTAATGCGCTTGTGAGTACCTCGGTATATGTACCGGATGCATAATATCCATTATAAGTTTCGCCGTAAATGATTTCGAT
>JAITXR010000064.1 GCA_031284665.1 Paludibacter sp. | reverse complement strand
TAAAGGTAATGCCGTATCAAGTGGCATTCCGCCCGATTACGAATACGATTTTGCGGATTTTTACAAAACCAAAAATAAACAAGAGATGTTATCTAAATTTATCAAAGTAATAAAGGCATTTGAAAATACATCTCGTCCTGCAAAAAATTGACAGGTGTTTGCAGAGACGCGATTAATAGCATTTCTACATTCAACCATTCAAAGCTCTCAAATCTCATTTTGGCTTTCTTTTTTTTGTTGACGATTCCACGCCACAAAAAACTGAAATTCTACAGGCGTAAGTATCGAATCGAGCGCGGCTTTCATTGTGGAATATTCAGATGTTTCTTGTGCTAACTGATGCGCTTTGGCGAGTTTTTCTTTGCTGATAAAATCGTCGTATTCGAGCAAACCGAGATTTGCAAACATTGCAAGATGCGTACAAATAGTGCCAACTGTAAGTTTTCGTTCGGCAGCAATTTCCTCAATTTTTTTGCCGTCCTTGTACATTTGGTAACTCAAACGTTGCGTTTCGCCTTTGGGTTTTTTCTCTTTTTTTTCTTCGTCTCGCTGGCGTTTATCGCTTTTTAAGGCATCGATATTGCTTGTAATATTGTGTTTCTGGCAATAATCGCTTATAATTTTGAGAAATTCGGAGCCGTATTTTTCCACTTTTGCCTGCCCAAAACCTGTAATGCGCAGCAAATCACGTTCTGTCAGAGGCAGATATTCGGTTAATTCGAGTAAAGTTTTTGAACCGGCGACAATATAAATTGGCAGATTTTGAGGCTCACACAAGCGATTACGCAATTCTATAAGTTGATGATATAAATCAATGTTTTTAACATCCTGTCTGACGTATTCAACGGTTTTTGAATACGAATTAGCCGTAAATTCGGGCATTGCAAAACTGTTTTTGAGCGTAAAATAATTTTCGACAGCAAAAGGAGTTTGTAATTTTCGGAAAATATGTTGTTTTTGGGCAATAAAACCAAAGATATTTCGCAGGTCGCTGTTGAACGAGCGGGCATTGTCGCGGCTATCGGTAACTGCCGGCGAAAGATTTATACTTTCGAGTAAATTGGTCGTTTTTTCGTCAAAATATTTTGATGCAGCCAGCAAACGCTCGCTCAAAAAATTGTCGTAATCGCTCAACGTAGTGATTATTTGTGTTAACTGATTTTGAAATTTGAGAGCCACGTCTTGGAACATTGCAAGTTGCCGCTCAATATCCGAGATAAAAATAGGAGTTTCGTCATTGAACGAACTTGCTACTTTTGCAAAGTCATTTTTCAGTCGCTGAATTTGTCCGGCAGCCGTTCTGAAATCGAAAAGTTGTTGAAGGACAAAGAGTTTAAACTCTTCGCGCGATTTGTTAAGTTGATATTCGAGTTCGTCAACAAGCGGTTTATGCTGTTCGTATTCCACAATAACTCGGTCGGTTGATATGCTGTCGGGGTTAATTTTACTCCAAAGCACTATTCCTTCGAGCGAGCGGCAGCGGCTCAATGCCACGTAAACTTGTCCGGTAGCAAACGCCGCACCGGCATCGATTACTACTTTGTCGAAGGTTAAACCTTGACTTTTGTGAATGGTGATAGCCCACGCCAAACGGAGGGGGAACTGGCTGAATGTGCCGATTATTTCTTCTTTTATTTGCAGGGTGCTTTCGTTTGTCTCGAAACGAATATTTTCCCAAGTTTTTTGGCGCAATTCTATATCTTCGTCATCGTCGGGCGATTTAATTAAAATACATTCGTCGGTAATTTTCTTAATAACTCCAATTTTGCCGTTATAAAATCGGCGCGGTCGCTCGTCGTCGTTTTTAATAAACATTACTTTTGCGCCAACTTTGAGTTCAAGGTTTTTGTCGGTAGGATAAGTTTTTTCAGGAAATTCGCCACGTACTATTGCCTCAAAAAACCACGATTTTCCGCCAAGTAACGCCAATTCTTTTGAATTAATCTGGTCAGCCTTGTAGTTGTGGGTTGTAAGCGTAATGTAAGTATCGTCGTTTGGCGGTATAAATAATGGGTCGAAACGTTTTTGCAACATTTGATAACCTTCGGGCGACAGGCAGGAATTTCGAACTTCGTTCAGCACGCGGATAAAATTGGCATTTGTCTGGCGAAAAATTTTATCGAGTTCAATATAAAGCAATTCTTTGTTTGTAAGTGCCTGTGCGTGAAAGAAATACGGACTTTTGTAATATGGTGCAAGATGTCTCCATTCATCTTCAACAATTACCGGTGGCAGTTGGAACATATCGCCGATTAAAATCACTTGCACTCCGCCAAATACTTCGTTATTTTTATAGCGAACGTGCCGCAATACAGCATCAATTTCGTCGAGCAAGTCGGCGCGTACCATCGACACTTCGTCAATTACAAGCAGTTCGAGTTCCTGAATTACTTTGCGTTTCAAACTACTCATTTTTTGTTGTTCAAACAAGTGTTTGCGCCCTTCGGCAGTAGGAATAAATGGAGTCAGCGGAAGTTGAAAAAGCGAGTGAATAGTAGTACCACCGGCATTTATCGCTGCTACACCTGTGGGCGCAACCACTGCCATCTGCTTTTTTGTTTCTTGGCGTAATTGATGCAAAAAAGTTGTTTTTCCCGTACCTGCTTTGCCTGTAATAAACAAATTTCGGTTGGTGTTGATTGCAAATTGATGTGCAAGATGATAATATTCCGATACTTCTTCCATTAGTGGATAGTTTGTAGTTTATAGTAAAATAGTTTATAGTGATTAAAAGAATATAGAAAATAGACATCTAAGCATTATCAATTATCAATTTATTTCTCTCCTCTCCACTAACTCAAAGTCCTCCGCTAATCGCCACTACTTGTCCTGTGATATATCCTGCATTATCGGAAGCCAGAAAGCCGACAAGTTCAGCCACTTCTTCGGCTTTTCCGAAACGTTCGGCGGGAATTGTCTTTTTTAATACATCCTGATTAAGGTCTTTTGTCATATCGGTTTCGATAAAACCGGGTGCAACAGCATTTACAGTTATTCGTTTTTTGGCGGTTTCGAGTGCGAGCGATTTTGTAAGCCCGATTATTCCTGCTTTTGCTGCCGAATAATTTACTTGTCCTGTCATTCCATTAATTCCCGAAATTGACACAATATTAATAATTCGCCCAAATTTTTTGCTTAGCATATATTTCAGCACAGCACGTGTGGTGAAAAAAGTGCCGTTAAGATTTGTATCTATCACATTTTGCCAATCGCTATCAGCCATCCAAAACATTAAATTATCTTTACGAATACCTGCATTATTCACTAAAATTGCAATATAATCGTCAGGATTATTTTCAATCCAAGCCGAAAGCACTTGTTCCGTTTCACTTTGGTTTGCAACATCAAATTGCAACAGATGTGCCTTTCCTCCGTTTGTTTCGATTGCGGTTTTGGTTTGATCGGCAGCCTCTTTATTGTGATTGTAATTTATTAACACCGGATAACCCATTTGTGCTAATTTTATGCAAATAGCACGTCCAATTCCTCGCGAGCCTCCGGTTACTAATGCAAATTTCATTTAGAATCGTTTAGCAGGTCAATAATATAGAGAACAGCAACCGGAATACATAATCCCAGAATTAACGCCAAAGCCAATGCTATTGGTCGATTAGGCGACACGGGGGTCTGCGATGCGTATGCTTTGTCGAGAGTTTTTGCTTGTGGCAACGAACTTGCTACTGCGAGCGAACTTTCTTCGTATTTTTGCAATAAATAAATATATAATTTCGATTTTGCCTCTTGCTGACGTTTAATTTCGAGATAATTACGTTCCTGTGCGGGTAAATAAGCAAGTTTTTTGTTTATTTCTAAAATTTTGTTATTCAAGTCGTTAAGCGAAATTTCCAAACCTTGTTTCAGACTTTCGAGGCTTGTCAGAACATTGTTACGCTGCAACGAAATTTGTTGTTCGAGGGTACTGCGATGGTCAGCGTTAGCAGTGTGGTAGTCAATCAACAGTGCATTGTAATCTTTTATCAACACATTAATGGAGTTTTCGTTTGTTTCGCTGTATTCTTTGTCGGACATTGCATTAAGTTGCACCAAAGGGATTGGTTTATATTTGTTTTTGTCGTCTTTTACAGCCTCAATAATGTTTTGTGTCTGTCCTATTTGTATTTGAGTGTTCGAAACGAGACGGTCGTAAGTGCTTTGCCGTTTCAAAAAATTATCGGTTTCCATATCCACGTTGTTCACTTTATTGGCTATTCTGAAATTTTCGAGTTCTTTCTCAATAGAATCTACTTCGTTGGCAACCAAGGCTATACGTTCTTCGAGAAACAGGCGCGAATTGTCGGCAATGTCGTTTTTATCATTTTCGGCATCGTTATTATAAAGTTCCACCAACGAATTAAGCAACTGTTTTGCTTTGCTCGTGTTTGTGCTCGAAGTTGAAATAGTAACGGCGTTGGTTCTGCGCGATGCTGCTACTGCGTGTATTTCTTTTTGTAAATCTGCGGATTGTGCGTCGAGAGGCGTAATTGTAATTTTGTAACTGCGTTGCTTTTTTGCGTCAAAGTTGCCGGTTTTATTGATAATTATTTCGCCAAGCATTGTGTTAATGCCTTGTCCCCACTCGTTAATAATGTATTTTTCTTTACTTTTATCGTATCGTAATAATGCCGAATAAGCATTCCCTTTTGGTTTGAGAATAATTTCTACTTTACGACTTAATGTGTCTATAAACGATTTGGGTAATACAATATTAAATGGATTGTTAGGATAAACATCTATGTAGTTAAAATTTTTCTTCACATAATATTCAGTAGAAATGCCTGTTTCCTCAATTGCTCTGCTAATCAGAGTTTTGGAGTTTACAATTTCGAGTTCATCATCCACTACTTTTGAAAAATCCTGCCGTTGCGACCCTTCGATTATCGTCATTTGTTAAAAATTGAAATTGCCTTGTTCTTGACGAATAAGGATACTTGTTTGTACTTTGTAAACAGGCACTGTTAATTTGATTTAAACGACTGCTACTACAAAGCATACAAATAGCGAAAGGGCAAACCAGTACCATTTCGATATATATTTTTGTACAATACGCTTTAAATCGATTGGTGAATTTTGAAGAGCTGAATTGTTGTTGTTTTCCATATTATTATTAAGTTAAAAGTATAAAAGTAATAAGAATAAAATAATGTTACATTACATATTTTGTAAATGATTGAAAGATTGTATCTTGTGCCATTTTACATTATACATTTTACATTTTACATTACTAAGTTAGTTTATTTTTTTAATTACGTAGCAAGAAAACCGAAATAATCAAATCCGGTTTTCTCCCTAAAAAAATATTTACCTATATTGATATTGTTTATGTGCAAAAAAC
>JAITXR010000350.1 GCA_031284665.1 Paludibacter sp. | reverse complement strand
TTTACCGATATTTGTCGGTGTGCCAAAAGCGATTTTATTGAATTTCGGCTCATTCCGCCCATTTTTGCCTGTAAAAATGTCATCAATTCGGCAGGCTCATTGACGGTAAATCCGGTTTTTGTATTTTGACTATTGTAGTTGTTTTGCTTCATTTTTCTGTTTTTGTTTTCGCACTTGTCGGTGTATAAATTGCGGTATTTTTAACATAATTTTTGATGGTAGCATTAACCAGGGAACAAATTTATGTTTTCGGAAAATGCGGTAATCTTCTTTCCATTTTCGGAATAAAAAATGGTGCGATGTGCTTAAACCACCTGTTTGCATTTTAACAAAATATTTGTCCACCCAGTAGGCTTTTACGTGGTTAACATACAGCAGGGAAATAAGAAAATCGGTATCGGATGCTATTTTATAGTTTTCGTTATAATAGCCGAATCGCTCAAAAACATCGCTCCTAAAAAAAACTGATGTATGTAGCGGCAGCCATCCCAGCCATAGTTTAAATCGCGTGCAACGACCGGAGTTCCAAATTCTTATAATTTTGTTATTTTTTCGATTGAGATAAATTCCGTTTCCATAAACCATATCGGCATTTGTTGTTTCAAACGCTTCAACTACCATTGCAATCACATTGTCCGAAAAAAATTCATCATCCGCATGCAAAACTCCCACAATATCCCCTGTTGACAATGCTATTCCCTTGTTTAGCGCATGATATAATCCGGTATCGGGTTCGGATAAATAATGCGCTATTTGGTCTTGATATTTTTTGATTACATCGCAAGTTCCGTCGGTGGACGCGCCATCTACAACAATATATTCAATATCATTATATTCCTGCATAAGCACACTTTTTATTGACTTTTTAATAGAGTCCTTATTGTTCAACGATGCTGTAATTATCGAAACTTTCATAACTTATTTTTAATTTTATAGTTTTGCGATTTCCAAATATACCTTATTTTTTATTTCCTTGATTATTTTTAAGCCCTCCTCAAACAATAATATGTTTTGATATAATTGATTGATAATCAGTTTGTTAGAGGCGAGGGGGTGGGGGAGGTAAATACCTGTGTTACTGCACGATAGCGCAACAACAGCGTTATGCTTGTGTACAAATGCAGGTGAATAAAAATATTTAGGCGTAAACTTTTCCATTTTTGGAATTTGTTTTTTATTAAAAAATCAAGTGCAAAGATAATACTTTTTTAATACTTTTTTTCTATTAAACTATAAAATTTCTATTTTTTCTGGAATTTGTTTTTCAGATTGTTGATGTTTTGCACGTTGCAGTAAATAATTTAATTGATTGTCGTACGTTGTATCTAAAAGCCCTTGGGGCGGTGTTTTAGGCAACATATCCGTTATGCATTATAATTTATAACACTTTTGTTTGTTCCGTTAGAGCCTGCCACGACACGTCGGGGCAGGCTCTAACGGAACTGGCTATTCAACACTTGATTCGCATTATTGATGCGATGTTATTTTTGTTGGTCAGCAGTAATAAATAAAATTTTTACTAATTTTGCAGTTCAATATTTTATCAATATGCAAATACGATTTTCACATATTGTTTTGTTGGCGTTTGGAGTATTATTTTTATTGATATACTTTTTGGCTTTGCAGGGCTTGGCTTCTGCCGGAAACGAAATTTATATGCGATATGCGTCAATAATCTTGTTTCTTTCGGCTTCGGCGTTTATTCTTTTTCGTGGCATTAAAAAAATGCAGATTGATGTTGATGTCTTCGGTAAAAAACAGTTGCTTATTGCAGTTTCGTTACCTGTTTTTTTGATTGCCACAATTTTCCACGAATACTATGTAGGTGCTTATGCTACAGGCATTTTTGTTGGTATAGCGTTGGTTTATCTTTTGCTAAATCGGAAATTTTATCCACCGGTAAAGATTTTTTATTTTATGTTTTTTTATGCCGCTATGTTTTTTGTCGGCACTATTGGCACTCCGGATGGTTTTCGTTTTCCCGAAATTTCTCTGTCGTTTTACCTTATTCCTTTGTCGTTTTGCTGCTTTCGCTTGTCGCAAAAAACTCTGCTGCGAATAGCGCACATTTTTTTTAGAGCGATGATTATTTATTTGATAATCTGTGTGTTATATTGGTGGTTTAATTTTCAGTATCTCGACAGATCGTTTTTTGACTGGATTACAAGTAAAATAATGTTTGGCAATTTGGAATTGATTGGTTGGGATACAAAATTGCTTCTTGCTAAAGGTGAATATTTTGCAGCGTTCTTTTTTGTGGATAGATGGGCAGGGTATTTTCACCCGACTTTTGTGTCAATGGTTTTGCTTTTTGCATTAATAACAGGTTTTTATCTGTATCATAAAAAAGATATTTTGCCTACGGTTAATCGTGTTGAGTTGTTAATTTATATGGTATTATGTTTTCTTGTGATTGTGTTGATGGAAAGCAGAATTGGGTTTACCGGTTTTGTTTTTGTGATTGCTGCTACCGGTTTGTATTATGCAAAGTTAAAAAAGCGTTTTTTTGTAGTTGTACTTTTGTGCTATATAATAGTTGGTGTAACAACAGTATTTGTACTCGACGACCCTTTGGATAAATTTACCGACGACCACATTCGCGATACGTATAATACTCTGTCAATCAATTATATAAAAGAACATTTTTGGAGTGGTTGCGGTTTTCACGAGCAAACGCCTGCTTTGCTTGGGCAAGCGCAGGCAATGGGTATAGAACTTCCAAATGCGGAGCCGCCACGCCACGCTCACAATCAGTTTATTGGCGATATGGTCGAATATGGAGTATGGGGTTTGTTTACGCTGCTGGCGATGTTGGGCGCATTTACTTATTATGCCATTAAACGCCGAAGTTATTTGCTCCAATTGTGTTTGTGTATTTCGCTGCTGTTGATGTTAATTGATGAGCCGTTGTATATTCAGGAAGGAATTACGCGCTTTACGGTTTTTATTGTGTTTTTTGTGGCAATTGCCGAAAGTGGAAAAATATCAAGTGGCAAGGTGTGAGTATTGAGTAGCAAGTATTAAGATGTGAGTATTAAGTATCAAGTAGCAAGGATTGAGTATCAAGTATCAAGGTGTGAGTATTGAGTAGCAAAATATGAGTATCAAGATGTGAGATAGCCCGTTAGGACTTATATATCAATAGAATAGCGAATATCGTTTCTGTATTTTTGTCCGTAGGACATTCACATATTTTATTTGTGTTATCCCCTACGGGAAAAATAATAACGCTATTTTCAACTATAGCCAAATAAAAATAAAATTTTAAAAATGAAAAAGAAAACAATTTTAGTTAATTTAATATACCTGAAAGATTTGTACAGAGGTTTTGGGCAAATCGCGTTGAATTACGGCAATTATTTTGCGGAAAATTATCGTGCCGACCAAAGTGATTACCAACTTTATCTGCTGATGCCAAAAAAAATGTTTGGAATGTTTGGCAATGAAGTAAAATACATTTCTTCGACCAATTGGTTTAGAAGGCATTGCCGATTCCTTATGCCAAACTTTGATGTTTGGCATAATTTGCAATATCCTTCGCGCTTTCGACCGGCATTTCCGCGCGCTACAAAATATATTTTTACATTGCACGATTTCAACACGCTGACAATTGAATATGAAGGCAGTAAAAAATCGATAGAAAAAAATCGCCGCCGCCTGCAACGCAATATAAATATGGCAACTGCGCTTGTAAGCATTTCGGAATTTACTAAAAATGAGACAGATAAATATATGAACTTGCACGGAAAATCTATTCAGGTAATTCAAAATGCAGTAGAAGATATTACAAATTTACCTTGCAAACAACCGGATGTTGAAATTAAATCGCCGTTTTTGTTTTCAATTAGCGTGTTCCGACCGACAAAAAATTTTCATACTTTGCTCGATATGATGAAACTGATGCCCGACAAACATTTGTATATTGCGGGTAAAAATACGAGCGATTACGGAAAGATGATTAAAGCGCGAATAGCAAACGAAAAAATTGAGAATGTGCATTTGTTGGGTATGGTTTCGACCGAAGAAAAAGCGTGGCTGTATCGGCATTGCGAGGCATTTGTTTTTCCGTCAATTCTCGAAGGCTTTGGCTTGCCGATAGTAGAGGCATTGCAATTTGGCAAGCCGGTAATTTGTGCCAAACGAACAAGTTTAATCGAAATTGGCGACAAATATGTTGGTTTTTGGGAGCATTTTGAGCCGGAATATATGAAACAAACGGTGGAAGATTATTTAGCAAATTTTTCTGCCCAAAAAGCCGAACAGGCAAAAGAGTATGCCAATTTGTTTTCGTACGAAAAATATTTTGAGCAATACGAAAAATTGTATCGTGAATTGATTAATGGATGAAAAATAAATACGTTTATAACCTTAATTTACAATGGACATTGATTTGGTATATTTGTGGGTAGATGGCAGCGACGAAAAGTGGTTGGCACGGAAAAATGCTTTTCTCGGCGTAGTTGAATCCAACACGCAATCGAATTGCAAAGGGCGTACCGCCAACAACGACGAACTGAAATATTCGTTGCGCTCGGCTGAAAAATTTGCTCCTTGGATAAGGAAAATTTTTATCGTTACCGACAA
>JAITXR010000322.1 GCA_031284665.1 Paludibacter sp. | reverse complement strand
ATGGCAAAAGCATTTCTATAGACAAATTTATTGCTGCTCACGAAAAATATTTTACAAATATAACAAAAATAATTTCGTTATTAAAAATAAAACAAGTATCTTTGTGCAAATTTCTCATTACTATGGCAAATTCGCTGCAAGATATATTCGAGCAACAGAACAAAAAATACAAAGAACTCAAAAAATCCTACGATAGTTTATTAATTCAACACGCTGATTTACAGGCGGAATACAAGCGAAAAACAGTAGAATTACAAGAGGTGCACAGCGAACTTGTTCACAGCAGAAAAACAATTACACTGTTACAAATGTCGAATGCTTTAGGGAGTACAAACGAAGATTGCTCCGTAGCGCAAAAAAACATTACTGATATAGTGCGTAAAATAGACAAATGTTTGTCGCTATTAAAATGAGTAAATTGATGTTAGACGACGAAAAAAGACCAATTAAAATCAAAATCGATGGATTTATAGTTCCACTTATAGTCCCGCGAAACGATGAACAAATATACCGAGATGCCGAAAAACTTGTAATGCATTATTTAGATAAATATGCAAAAAAGTACAATCAACGCTCTTATGAAGAAATTCTAAAATTAACGGCGTATCAGTTAGCGGTAATCATATCTCAAGGTCAGTCCGACACCGAAACTCTTATTAAAGAACTCGAAAAATCACTTAGTGATGACTAAATGACTGATATTATTATATTTATAAATAAAAAGCAAAAATGACAATTACAATAATTATTTCAATAGTAACATTATTAGTGGGCGGGGCAGTTACCGCGCTGATATTTGCTACGCTTTCGAAAAAAAGTCGAAAGGAAAAAGAAACGGAAATAGAACTGCTCAAAAAAAATCAACTTATTGAGGTTAAGGAAAAATTTATTGCCCTCAAAGCCGAACACGAACAGCAAGTACACGAGCGAAACGCAAAAATTCAAGACCGCGAAGTAAATCTAAAACAACGCGAACTGCAACTTAATCAGCGTCAAGGCGACCTGCAACGCAAACAAAACGAAGTCGAAGTACTGCGCGAAAGTTGCGAGCAACAACTAAAAAGCTACGAACTGCAACAAACAGCCATTGAGGTAAAACGCAAAGAACTCGACCAATTAACCCATCAAGCCCAATCGCAATTGGAACAAGTATCAGGAATGTCGGTCGAACAGGCAAAAGAAAAACTCGTCGAGGCACTGAAAGAGGAAACAAAGGCAAACGCTATGTCGTACATTAACGATATAATGGAAGAGGCAAAAATGACTGCCAACAACGAGGCGAAAAAAATCATCATCAAAAGCATCCAAAGGCTCGCTACCGAAACTGCAATCGAAAACTCGGTAACAGTATTCAATATCGAATCCGACGAAATAAAAGGGCGCATCATAGGACGCGAAGGTCGTAATATCCGCGCATTAGAGGCAGCAACAGGAGTTGAAATAATAGTTGACGATACGCCCGAGGCAATCGTACTTTCGGCTTTTGACCCTGTACGACGCGAAATTGCCCGCCTCTCGATTCACCAACTTGTAGCCGACGGGCGCATTCACCCTGCTCGCATCGAAGAAGTTGTAAATAAAGTTACAAAACAAGTAGAAGACGAAATTATTGAGGCAGGAAAACGTACTGCTATCGACTTGGGCGTTCACGGCTTGCACCCCGAATTGATACGATTGGTAGGAAAAATGAAATATCGCTCGTCGTATGGACAAAACTTGCTGCAGCACGCTCGCGAAACAGCAAATTTATGCGCCATTATGGCAACCGAACTTGGATTAAATCCTAAAAAAGCGAAACGAGCCGGACTGTTGCACGACATAGGCAAAGTGCCCGACGACGAGCCGGAATTGCCACACGCAATACTCGGTATGCGCCTCGCAGAACGATACAAGGAAAAACCCGATATTTGCAATGCCATAGGTGCGCACCACGAAGAAATTGAAATGGAAACTCTCATTGCGCCTATTGTGCAAGTATGCGACGCCATTTCAGGAGCAAGACCCGGTGCACGGCGCGAAATAGTAGAGGCATATCTCAAACGCCTGCACGATTTAGAAAACCTTGCACTTTCGTATCCGGGAGTAGTCAAAACTTATGCTATTCAGGCAGGGCGCGAACTGCGAGTAATTGTAGGCGCAGATAAAATTGACGACAAAGAAACCGAACTGTTATCGTTCGATATTGCAAAGAAAATACAAGACGAAATGACTTATCCCGGACAAGTGAAAATCACAGTTATCAGAGAAACAAGGTCGGTAAGTTACGCGAAATAGGACAAAAGAACAAAGAGTAAGGACAAAAGACTACTAATTAGGAAATTACTCAAACCATTATAAACTTTACTGGTAGTTATTCAGTATAAAAAAGTTCTGGGGCTGCTTGGATTTGACAGCACGCAGAAAGGGTATGTAAGCACGTCGAGCGGGGAGAAAACGGCTCGTAAATCACGGTTCTCAAACAATTAACTGGCGAAACAAACTACGCTCTTGCTGCTTAAGCCGAATAATAGTAAGCTAAGCTTAATCCCGATACAAGGTGTTGGGACGAGACATCTCCCAAAAGCCCTCGCTCCGAGGCTAATGATAAGGAGGTGCGGATAAATCGGAGATAGACATTTTTAGCCTTGTAAATCTGTTGAAAATTTAGAGGATAAGGCATTGGTAGGTGGCTTTGGTCTTGCCGATGCTCGAAAACCTAAGCAAAGATAAACGTGTAGAAAGCATATTAGTTCCGTGTTTGGACGAGGGTTCGACTCCCTCCGGCTCCACCACCTAATCCGAAAGTAACTGATTATCAAATAGATAGTCAGTTATTTATAGTTTAAAGATGTTACTGTAATTTTGGCGGGTGGGGTAATTGGCTGATTATTAATCATTTATTTTTATATGTTCCACAGAAATACAGTTTTATTATGAGACACAGAGAAGCAACCATCTATCCCTACCTTAACAATAAAGGCGGCGACCTCGCTAAACAGTGGTATGTCGAGTATCAATTTAGCCTGCCGGACCGCTTCGAGCCGATACGCGAACGAGTATATAAAACTATCAATGGCAGCGCTGATGAAAGGTATGCAGCCGCGCAAAAAATTATTGCCGATAAAACGCGCTGGCTCGATAATAAGGAATATATCGCGTTGCAGTCGGGGCATAATTATCTAAAGCGGTATTCTGACAGTCGCATCTCCGGCAGAATGTCGGTGTTGACGGAAATTGAAACGGACATCAATGATTTTTTGGAGCGGAAAAAACAGCAAGTTAACGCTAAATCGTTTATCTGTTATACGTCGAAAATGCGGGTGTTCGTGGAGTGGCTCAAAGTGAATGAGTACCTGAAACGTGAGATAACCACGCGAGTAATCGAAGACTTTGCTTTTTGGTTGTCAAAAACGCAAGGGCTATCGAAAGTTACCATTGATAAGTATATGCAGATTGTCGGGACGTTTTTCGACTACGAAGTTCTCAAAAATAAATTGCGCGTTAGTCCGGTGATTGGCGCTGATATACATTCGTACGGCGCGGTTGTCGATAAGGCTGCGGTGCCTTACTCTGATACAGAACGCGCCACGATGAAAGATGTAATTTCGCGCGCAAACCCTTACTTGTGGCTCGCTTGTCAGATACAATATTACTGTGCCATCCGCCCGGGCGAACTGCGAACTTTGAAGATTGGTAACATTGATTTACAGCGTAAAACTATCCGCGTGAGTGCCCCCGATGCAAAAAATCAAACTACCGAAATGGTGGATATTCCCGATGTGTTGGTTACTGAATTTTCGCGCTTTGGTTTGGAAAAATATAATCAGGATTTTTATTTATTTGGGCGGTACGGTGTCCCATCGGCGACGCCCACCGGAAAAAACACGATGCGAAACCGTTTCAATGAGTTTCGCAAACAAGCCGGATTGCCGGAAAATAAGAAGTTTTACAGTTGGAAACATACCGGTGCAATTATTCTTATTCAGAATGGCGCATCACCTTATAACGTGATGGAACATCTCCGGCATAAGAACTTTGCCACTACTGAGAAATACCTTCGCAAACGTGCCGTAGTAGGCTCGCGGCGCGTGAATGAGTTTGTTGTGCCGATTTAACGCAGCAAGTTTTTTGATATTACCAGCGTATCGTTTCGCACCAATTCACTGCGTAAGTAGCGCATTGAGTTTTCAATCATTGGTTGCACATCGCCGGTTTTGATATTGCCAAGGATAGCCTTATTGCTGATGTTGAAATTGACGGTAGCCTGTACGCCGTCGAGTGCGCCAAGTCGCTCAATCATTGCCGATTGCTCGGTGATAATGCCGGACAGTTCTATATTATGCAGTTTTTCGCGCTGATACATTACAGTTGTATTATTGAGCATAAAACCTAATACGCCCGATGCCAGTGCCATTACAAGCGAAATTATTATAAGAAGTTTTTTCATTAGTTTGATTGTTTGAATAGTTTGAATGTTTGAATAGTTACCAAATTAGTAGTTTTGTAATTTTACTCCCGATAGCTATCGGGAACATTTTACATTTTACATTAGAAAGTTACCTAATTAGTAGTTTTTCCGTGTACCTTGTACCGTTTACCGTGTACCCGGATTAACCATTAACCGTTATCTTGTTTTGTTTCAAATTATTCAGTTTATTTTGCTGTTTTTGTTGCCAAGTAGCAAATACCTCATCAAGGTAGGAGTTTCCGCTCATTTCCTTGTATTTATCGTATTCTTTTGAGATTATACGCACTTCGAGCGGGGTGTGTTGAATGAGGTTCAGCACTTGCAAACGCTGTGTAACCACGTCATTTTTATCCATTCGCTCATTCAGATTTTTAAAATTATCTCTTATCTCGTCGCCCATCATAAGCGAGCCTGCCGGTAAAATGTCTTTACAGGCGGTTTCGAGGCGCGCGATTTTTTTCTCTATGTCGTGTTGAAAACGCTCGCTCTTTTTTGCCGTGATTTGCTTTTTTTTATGCCATTTCAGTATTTCGGTACTAAAATATATAATTACAAAGGCTGCAAATGCCCATACATTGTTGATTGATGATAAAAATTCCATTGTTTATAAAATTTGAGTTGTTTGATTATTTGAATTGTTTGAGTAGTTGCCTAATTAGTATTTTTTATCCGGCAGGATAGCCATCGAACGTGCCGCCTGCGGTAACTATAACTGCCACACTGGCAGAACCATTCCAATAATGAAATGTAATCTGTGTTGGCGTATTATTTGAAATTTTTATTCTATTTAGCGAAGTTGTATCAAGGGGGATTTTGCCTTTACTATAATTGAAATATGCAAAGAAAAGACTCCCTTGTGTCCCTGTAATTCCGCTTGTATCAAAACTACCTGCGGGGAGAGAGGTTAACATGCCGTTATAATTGAAATTACTAAAGAACTCACTCCCTTGCGCACCTGAAATTCCGCTTGTATCAA
>JAITXR010000308.1 GCA_031284665.1 Paludibacter sp. | reverse complement strand
TCACTTTGATAGGCATCGGTAACGCCTGAACGTGTGATTTGTCCGCCACAACTTAGCAAAAATGTTGAGTTGATGCGGTATTCCACACCCGCCAAAAATTCGTTGATGCCACCATTAATTTTTTCTTGTTTATTGTCAACGGCTTTGGCATCGGAATCGAAAAAGTGGTGATAACCTGCCGAAACCGACCATGCAGAACTAATAGCATATTGTGCCCCGACGGTCAATAATGCGGGAATATCGTATGGAGTTTTCACTTCGTCGGCAAAATTGGGCATTCCGGCATCTTTGCCTGCTACGGTTTTGTTTTTCACATCAATAGCCGTTTTAAATTCGTATTTTGCACCAATATTTAAATTATTGTACTTAAAATCAACACCGAAAATTGGCGCAAAACCAAGACCGGACTGCGTTAAATCAATTTCTTTATCGGCTACTTGTGTCAATATATTATCGGCAATCGCTTGAGGAATATATCCCATACCCGCCAAAGTGCCAATAAAAGTACCGGCAGGCATCATTGCACCATTAAACGGTGTTCCCGGAATAGTTGGATTTATTTGAATATTTTTCAGAGAGCCTTCGTAGCCATTATTTACGATGCTTGTGCGAACACCTGCATAAACCGACAATAAATTGTTGATTTGATATGTTGCGCCAAGTTGTGCGCCATAAATAATCGACGAGCCTTGCAGCGATTGCTCCAGCGAATACTGAGTAATACTTCCGCCCATAGGTGTCAACATAGCATTTGCCATTCCCGGAAGTGTGGCTACTTGTGCTTCAAACGAAGGCAATCCTTGCTTGAACTCTACCGTTCCGCCTCCGCCCACTATGGCAAAAGCACCGGAAACTGTCCATTTTCCTGTTTTGTAGGCAGCCTGAAAACTCGGAATAAAGAGGGCTGAGGCTTTGCCTTCGTAATTTTTTGTAGCGTTGTCGCCGAAACCTGCAAAAGGTGCAAAAGTGGCGGTAATACTACGTTTTTGAAATGCACTTTGATTATTGAGCGAGAAAAAGAATCCATCGCTTGCAAGAAATGCAAGTCCTGCCGGATTAGTGTAAACTGCATCAATCTCGGTAGAGGCATCGCGTGCCGGATTGCGCAAAAAGTGAACACTCTGGTTGGTATTAGTCAATAGACCGCCACCAAAAACTGATTGAGCTGCATACATTGCAATCCCAAGTAATACTGATTTTTTTGTCATTATGTTTAATAATTTAATTGTTTGATAATTTGATAAGTAATTGTTAATAATTTAATTGTTTAATAATTTGTGGCTTCGGATATGAGTTAAACTTTGATTTATTTTGTCTCCGCTTTTTCTCCACCGAAACCGGTTGAATATAAGTATCGTTTTATGCTCTTTTTTGGTGTTTTTTCAAATTCGTGCGGATAGAGTTTGATTTCCGAAACTGTTTCGTATGCTGCTACTGAGGCATTCAGTGCTTTGCGATTTTCTTCCATCAGTTCTTCGAGGTGTGCGTGGTCAATATGCTCTGCATCAACGGCTTCGTAATCGGGACAAACCAATGCTATAAGTTTACGATTACTCTCAATCACAAGACTTTCCATCACAAAAGGCATATTGTTGAGGCGCGATTCAATTTCTTCGGGGAAAATATTTTGTCCGCTTGCCCCAAGAATCATCGATTTGTTACGCCCGCGAATAAACACATTCCCTTCGCTGTCAATCGTCCCCAAGTCGCCGGTATGTAGCCAGCCATCGTTATCAAAAATTTGCTTTGTGGCTTCAGGGTTTTTATAGTATCCTATCATTACATTTTCGCCTTTTACGCAAATTTCGCCCACACCATCGCGGTCAGGATTATCGATTTTAACTTGCATAATATCAAGCACTTTGCCTGCCGATTTTGGCACAAATTCTTTACTTACGCAATGGCTGATAAGTGGAGCACATTCGGTCATCCCGTAGCCAACGGTAAATGGGAATTTTATTTTTGTAAAAAATTCTTCGACTTCGGCGTTCAGCGGTGCGCCACCAATAATAATATCCGAAAAATTGCCTCCAAACGCATCAATAAGTTTAGAGCGAATCATTGCCAGCACAGGCGCATCGAGGAAGGGAATACTCAACACCCAACGCATCGAAGGGCGCGCCAAAAGTGGTTGAATTTGTTTTTTGTACAGTTTTTCGATAATAAGAGGCACTGCCAATACTGCGTTTGGGCGAATTTCGGCAAAGGCTTTGAGCAAAATTTTTGGGGAAGGAATTTTGCCGATAAAGTGAATATGACAACCGGCACAAGTGGATGCCAAAAATTCAAATGCGCAACCGTAAGCGTGTGCAAGCGGCAAAAACGAAATCATTTGAAAACGCGGTTGTATGATTTTTGAGCGCAGACCATAAGTAATATTTCCGGCGAGGGCGTTGCCGCTCAGCATTACTCCTTTGCTAAAACCGGTAGTGCCCGAAGTGTAGTTTATCGATACAAGTTCGGCATTCGATTTGTCGATATAGCGCACATTATCACGATGAAAACCTTGCGAATACTTGGCGTGAAACAAAGTGTTGACATAATCCGGTTGCAGATATTTTTTCACTAATTGTTCGTGCAATATTTCTTCGCCTTCCACACGAGGAATTTGATTGCCTACATTTAAACACTGGAAATTATTAAGCGAAAATATTGCTTTCACGGTCGATAATTTGTCCTCTTCGATATTTTCCCAAATATTATCGCTGCAAAAAAGCAAAGTCGATTCCGAATGATTTATAATATGGTGAATATCGTTTGGGTTAAAATCTTGCAAAATTGGCACTATCACTGCACCATAAGTAATTGTAGCAATGTAAGTTATCGCCCAATTAGCATTGTTGCGCCCGATAAGAGACACTCTGTCGCCATTATTGAGACGGCATTGCTCGAAAAGTATGTGCAGCCGCGCTACTCGTTTTGCCACATCGCCATACGTGATGGTAAAATCTTCGCCATAATTGCTGTAAGCGGGGAGTTCCCAGTTATTACGGAACGAATCTTCAAAAAGACGAATAAAATTTTCCTGAATCATAATTTTTGATTAAATAGAGTTCTATATTAAGTATTTACAAATTAATTTTGCTCGAAAAAATTCCTAATAATTACATTTCTAACGGAATTAAAGCGGCGACAAAAGTAACAAAAATTACACAAACTCAACAAGAATGTGCAAAAAATATTCATTTTAATTAAAATCTTGAAAATCGGAAACTGAAAACTAAAATTTTTCAATTATCTTTGCAACTCAAAAAACAATTAAATATGTCTTTTTGACTTTCTGTCTTCTTGTTTATTTATTAAGCGCAAACACTCTTTTATATAAACATAAAGGCAATAAGACAAGAAGATACGACGAAATACAATATATTGGTTTTGACCAAATTACAAAAACATATCATTATAGTAATTCAGAAAAAAAATAAAATTCAAAATATCGCTTAATATATAATCGTACAATAAAACATAAAACATAAAATGAATATCTCTTATAATTGGCTTAAACGCTACATCAATATTAATGTAGAAGCGGCAGAATTATCTAAAATTTTAACTTCCATTGGTTTAGAAGTTGGCGGAATTGACCAAGTGCAATCAATTAAAGGAGGGCTCGAAGGCTTGATTATCGGCGAAGTGCTTACTTGCGAGGCTCACGAAAACTCTGACCATCTGCACGTTACGACAGTAAACACGGGCAGTGGCGATGCACTTCAAATTGTGTGCGGTGCGCCAAATGTGGCAGCAGGACAAAAAGTTGTGGTTGCCACCATCGGGACTGTGCTTTATTCGGGCGACGAAAGTTTTACTATCAAACGCTCCAAAATTCGTGGCGTGGAATCGCTCGGAATGTTGTGCGCTGCCGACGAAATCGGGATAGGCACAAGCCACGACGGAATTATTGTGCTGCCCGACGATGCAAAAGTTGGAACTTTGGCAAAAGATTATTACAATATTCAAAACGATTATGTTCTCGAAGTTGATATTACTCCAAACCGCGTGGATGCTGCTTCGCACTACGGTGTGGCTCGCGATTTGGCGGCTTATTTTTCGTTGCGCAACTCGGAAATAAAACTTACAAAACCGGATGTGTCGAAATTTACGCTTGACAGTCAGCAACTTACAATTCCGGTTGTTGTTCAAAACCCCGAAGCCTGCCCACGTTATTCGGGCGTTACAATTTCGGGTGTCAAAGTTGGCGAATCGCCCGAATGGCTTAAAACCGCAGTTGCAAATATCGGTTTGCGCCCGATAAATAATATTGTGGATGCCACAAACTTTGTGTTGCACGAACTCGGTCAACCGCTGCACGCCTTTGATGCCGACAAAATTGCAGGTGGCGAAATTCACGTTCGCTGCTTACCCGAAGGCACTTCGTTTGTTACGCTCGACGGCGTGGAACGCAAGTTAAATGCTGCCGATTTGATGATTTGCGATGCTGAAAAACCTATGTGCATCGCCGGTGTGTTTGGTGGACTTAATTCTGGTGTTACGGAATCGACCCAAAATATTTTTCTCGAAAGTGCGTATTTTAACCCTGTTTCGATTCGCAAAACCGCTCGCCGACACGGACTTAACACCGATGCCTCGTTTCGTTACGAGCGCGGCTGCGACCCCGACGGTACAATTTATGTGCTCAAACGTTGCGCTTTGCTGATTCAGGAAATTGCAGGCGGAGTAATTTCAAGCGAAATTGCCGATGTTTATCCCGAAAAAATAATGCCTTTTGATGTTCAATTATCGTTTAATAAAATTAATTCGCTTATTGGAAAAGAAATCGGGCGCGAAAATATTGAATTGATAATCAAAGCATTAGAAATAGAAATTCTGAATTTTGAAAACGGAATTTATTCGCTGCGAGTTCCGGCTTATCGCGTGGATGTGATGAGAGATGTAGATGTTATCGAAGATATTTTGCGGATTTACGGCTATAATAATATAGAAATTAGCGATAAACTGATGTCGAATTTGAGTTACAGCACAAAACCCGACAGTCATAAAATGCAAAACACTATATCTGAACAACTTACAGCACAAGGCTTTAACGAAATTCTCAACAATTCGCTTACAAAAGCCGCGTATTACAACGATTTAACGATATTCCCAAGTAATCGTAATGTTCGCATTATTAACGCTTTAAGTAACGATTTAAGTGTTATGCGACAAACATTGCTTTTCGGTGGACTTGAAAATATTGCTCATAATATTAATCGTCAAAATAAAGATTTGAAGTTTTACGAATTTGGAAACTGCTATTATTATAATGCTGAAAATCGGAAAGATACAGACAATCTTGCTGCTTATTCCGAAAATTATCATTTGGCATTATGGCTCACCGGCAATCAGCACGCAGCAAATTGGGCTACTGCCGACTCGCAATCATCCGTTTTTGAACTTAAAGCGCAGGTCGAAAATATTTTCCGCAGACTTGGTTTCGATTTGCAAAAATTAGTAAGCAGCGAATATGCCGACGAACTGCTGAGCGAGGCGTTAATTGTGCAAAACCGGCAAGGAGTACGCTTGGCAGTAATGGGAATTTTAAATCCAAAAATCCTGAAAAAATTTGACATCGAACAACCTGTGTATTATGCTGATTTAGAGTGGAATAGCACGCTTGCACAGACTGCACAATTCAAAGTACACTTTGCCGAAATTTCAAAATTCCCCGAAGTGCGCCGCGATTTGGCTCTGCTGATTGATAGCGATATTAAATTTACCCAAATAGAAAAAGCAGCCCGCGAGGCAGAGCAAAAAATCTTAAAATCAGTTACTTTATTTGACGTTTACGAAGGCAAAAACCTCGCAGAAGGCAAAAAATCGTATGCCATAAGTTTTACTCTTCAAGATAAAGACAAAACGTTGACTGACAGTCAAATAGAATCTATTATGAAACGGATTGTCAGTAATTTGGAAAATAAAGTCGGGGCAAAACTAAGGTAAATAGCGCAACGCAAATTTGACTTTTTACACTATTGCCGCTCCATTTTCAATCTTGGTATTTGCCTGCAATAAAGTGAGTTTGCCATCCGTACTTTCGGCACTGAGAATCATACCTTGGCTGTCGATGCCTCGCAATTTTCGAGGAGCAAAATTGGCGATAAAGCAAATCTGTGTTCCAACAAGTTTTTCAGGCTCGGGATAATAGGCGGCAATCCCCGAAAGAATAGTGCGACCGCCCATTCCATCGTCGATTTTGAACTGTAAAAGTTTATCGGCTTTTGGCACTTTGCTACACTCTAACACTGTTCCTATGCGGATGTCGAGTTTTTCAAAATCTTCAAAAGCAACAGTTTCTTTTACCGCCTTGGCGGTTTTTTCGGCTACTTCGTTGGCTTTTTTTGTGTTTTCGAGTTTTTGAATTTGCGCTGTAATCGCCTCGTCTTCAATTTTATCGAACAAAAGCCCTACTTCGCCCAATTTGTGTCCTGCGGGCAATAAATCAGTTCTGCCGAAATCTGCCCACGAAAGTTTGTTATTGTCTGTCATATTATTTATATTTTATTTTTCAATAAATTTTTGTTTTTCCAAAGTAAGCATTTTTGTTAATAGAGATTCTCTACGCGCTGCGTAGAGAATTCAGGGAAAGTCATATAAAACTGCCGCATATTCCACAAATTTGCCTCCGAAAAGCCCTTGCCAAAGCTGTCCGACAAATAGCGCGACAAATTGGTAATGAGATAATCGCCGTAATTTGCGCGGTTTTGCCCGTGCTGTTCCTGCTCTACAACGCGCTTGCCGATTTGCCAATAAGTATTTACCATAACGGTATTCACCGCCTGATAGGCAGTGTTTCGCGCCTGTTGCAGCAACTCGCTGATTTCAACGTAAAAAGTGTTGTCGGTTTTTGCTATTTCGTTTCCCATTGCTATTAATTACATTTTTTTAG
>JAITXR010000284.1 GCA_031284665.1 Paludibacter sp. | reverse complement strand
CTTCTGTTTCCGCAATGTTTTTGCGCAATTTAGTTGCCTCGCCGGTTAATTTACTGATGTCTTTGAGTAGATTTTGAATTTTCAGGTTTTCGTCTGCAATTTGCAATTTAACGTTGTATTCAAAAAGATAGCGATTGAAGTCGGTAAGGAAATTTTTGACGTTTTGATAAATTTCCGGGTCGTTGTCAGCAGTCGCAAAATTATTGTTACCTTTTGATATTGCGATACTTAGAGTAACCAAATCTTTAGAGTTTTTTCCGCGAGTTTCGGCAAATACATAAATATCAATATTCATACTGCTGAAATCGCTGAAACGTTGCGAAACGTATGCTTTGTAACATCCTTTGGCTTTTGAACTTTTGAGAGTTTCAAAACGAGCAGATATAGCGCCCTGCACCACATCTATAGAGTAAGAACTAAGTAAGAGACTTATGCCCGGCACTTGTGTTTTGTTAAATTCAACTGTTGCTTCAACAGGAATTGGGTCTTGGGCTTTTGCAAACATTAATGCGGCAGCCAAAAATACGATTGTAAATAAAATTTTTTTCATTGCTGTTTAATTTAATTGTTAGAAATTATTATAGAAAAACTTTGTTTTGTATTAAAATATTTTGAGTTCCTGATACAAACGCTGAATCGGCAAGCCCATTACATTATAAAACGAGCCTTGAACCCCCTCTACTCCCACATAGCCTATCCATTCTTGGATGCCGTAAGCACCTGCTTTGTCGTATGGTTTGTAATTATCTAAATAATAGTTGATTTCATCCTCCGAAAGTTCCGCAAATTTCACATTTGTTACTGTAAAAAAGTCTGCTTGTTTATTCACCGTACTTACGCAAACTCCGGTTATTACCTGATGTTCCTTACCTGACAAGGCTTTGAGAATTTCGGTGGCGTGCTGTCGGTCGGCAGGCTTCCCAAACACTTTCCCATCGCTCCAAACTATTGTATCGGCAGTGATTAACAATGTGTTATCGGTCATCAAATTTTTGTACGCCTCCGTTTTGAGTTTAGCGATATAAACCGGAATTTGCTCTGCTTTCAGATTTTCCGGATAACGCTCGTCGCAATCCACATTCTCAACTCTGAAATTGATGTTTAGCCCCGATAGTAATTCCTGCCTGCGGGGCGATTTGGACGCAAGCACTATGTCGTATTTGTCAAGATTATCAAGCATTTTTTCAATTATTTTAGCAGAAATAGTCCAAAAATTGGAAATCCGTGCTCCTTTGCCATTGTAAAAGTATAAAAAAGTCCAAACAAAATTCCTGTAACAATAATAATTTTAACTAAGAATAACGTTTGAGAATAGTTATTTACTGTTTTTGCTTTTATTGTCAAATACATTAATGCAAGCAAAGGAAGGTTAATCATTAGTGCTATATATTTAAATATCAGACTGTTAACATTCCCAAAATCAAGCCCAAAAATTAAAGCCGTTAAAGATACAAAAAAAATCAACACTAACAAGACTATTTTACTTTTTTTCGCCCCGAGTTTAATAACCATTGTGCGACATTCCATTTCGCGGTCGCCTGCTTCGTTTATAAAATCCTTATAAATGGCTGCAATCCAAGTACATAAAAATACAAATAAAGCCAATATTAGTGTAATTTTATAACATTGATTCACTATAAAAATATTATAAATCAACTCAGGATTGGTTTTAATTATCGTCGTTACAAATCCTATAGCCATTATCAATACTGCAAGAGCAGCAGTCAGCGCAAGCATAATGTTGCCAATAATAAATTGACGTTTGTAAGTTGACGAATAAAACCACAATATGCCCGGCACGACTATAAAAACAAGGATTGTGGTATAATTTTGACTGATAATTCCCGAAATTACGCCAGCCACAACTCCTATTGCCGTCAGAATGCCATAAAACACAAGGGCGTTTGCTCTTTCGACCGTACTTGCCACTATCACTCGCTCGGGACGATTGATGCGGTCGATTTTTACATCAAAATAATCGTTCAGTACGGCTGCTCCGGCGGTAATAAAGGCGGTGGCTACGATTATTAGAATTATCGGAACTTGGTCGGGAATAAATTCCAAAATGTACGACTGCAATACTGTTTTGAGAATTGTTTCATACACAAGATATTGAAGTACAGCAATGTAAATCAAAGTTTTTGGTCGTATAAGTTTAATGTAATCAAGCATAAGGTTGGGATAAAAAGTTTAGAAAAACCGCATTGTTTTTTGTTGAGAAAACTCCCTATGACAGGATTTGAGTTGCAAACAATCTTTGTAATCTGCCTGTTTCCTGCTAAAAAAGCAGGAAAACCTAAAAGGTGCAGCCCGCCATTGATTACTCGCTTTGCTCGGTTTAATGTAAGTGTTGAGTTTTCCAATCTCTTAACAATGCGGTATGTTTTGTAATAACGATGGGCAAATATAATATTTTCAAAAATAAAAAGCCCCGTTTTAGATTAAAAAAATGTCATTGTTTTGAAATTTTAGTATATTGATAAAAGAATTTGAAAAAAACATCGTTTTTTTTTCGTTATATAAAACAAAAAACTTACCTTTGCAGCCAAATTTTTATCACAATACTTAACTCATATAAAATAATATGGCAAAGAAAACAACAAAAAAACGCGACGAACTTCAAGAAGTTCAAAATGCATTATCTACTTCCGAAGCATTTTTCGAAAAATATCAAAAACAAATACTGTACGGTTTGACGGCAGTAGTGTTGGTCGTAGTAGCGATTATTGCATACCATAATTTATATCTTCAACCTCGCTCTGGCGAAGCAGCCACCGAAATCAGCAAGACGCAGGATTATTTTGCAGTCGATTCGTTTCGCATAGCCCTCGACGGCAATTTAGAATGTCTGGGTTTCAGCGAGATAGCATCCTCGTACAGCAGTACTGCCTCCGGCAATTTGGCTAACGCATACGCAGGTATTTGCAGTTTCAAACTTGGCAATTACGAAGACGCAATCGACTATTTAGAAAAATACAGCGACAAAGGAACTTACTTTGGCATTGAGGTTATTGGGTTGATTGGCGACTCTTATGTCGAACTTGACAAAACCGACAAAGCAATTTCGTATTTTGAAAAAGCAGCCGACAAAAACAACGATATTTTAAGTCCGCAGTTTTTGAAAAAAGCCGCTGTGGCTTACGAGTCGCTTGCAAAACCCGAAAAAGCCCTTAATCTCTACAAACAAATTAAGGACAAATATCCGCAAAGCACCGAAGCCGCTGATATTGACAAATATATTGCTCGATTGAGTAACTAATCGGCTATAAAAAATTTATGGGCTGCTGAAAATTGATTTTTTCGGCAGCCCATTTTCTGTGTTAAACAATGAAGTAATGAAAAAATTTAGGAATGTAGAAATTAATGGTTATATTTTTACCACTGCTATTGCTATAATTTTCAAAAAAAAAGGTTATATTTGTAAATCTATTTACGGAAAGTGAAAAAATAGCATAACATTTAAAATCAATAAAAATGGGACAATCAATAAACATCAACGAAATTAAGCGACTTTATCCTGATGAATGGATTTTGTTGGGCAATCCTAAAACTGACGAAATTAATCAAAAATTCCTTGGTGGAGAAGTAGTTTATCATAGCCGCGACAAAAAAGAAGTGTGTTATTTGGGTAAACCTTTGGTTGCTAACTATGACAAAACGGCATTGTTTTTTAATAGGACAACGCCGTTAAAAAACAGAAGTCTTATCGCAAGTCTTTTTCATCCTGTTGTACTATGACCTATTCATTTGACAGAGAAACAGTTAGCGGAGTGATAGTTATTACCGTTGAACTTGAAGGCAAATATAGTTTAAGAATGCTGTTAGATACAGGTGCATCGCGCACCACAATTGACAGCACCGCTCTTTATATGACTGAATACCAATTCGGTAAAAATCTTGGAGTTGCCACAGTAGAAACAGCCAATGGAATAGTAGAAGTTGAAGAATTTGAAACTAACAGTATTGCTTCGTTAGGAATTGAAAGAAAAAATTTTCCCATTCAAGTATATGATTTTCTTGCGCATGGAATTTTATCCGATTATGATGGCGTTTTGGGTTTAGATTTTTTTGAGAACACCATCCTTTGTCTTAACTTAAAAGACAATACACTTACCGTCAGCAAATAATTACACTACCCTGAAATTAATCAGTTAATTAACTTCTGGATTGCTTCGTTCCTCGCTAATCGGCTTGCCGCTTGGTTTACCAAGCGGCAAGCCGATTAGCGAGGTATTTCCAACGTGTCACGATGTATCGTGGATTTATCGTGGAAGCAATCCAGAAAAAATTTATTAATTTAGGTGGAAAATTGAGTTATTTAATCACTATTTATTTTCAAAATTTTTCACATTTTGCAAAATAATCGGCTCGCCGCTGTCGGGGATAACAGTTACATTTGTAAATTTCACACCGTCGGCTTCGCACAGCACAGCACCAATACG
>JAITXR010000276.1 GCA_031284665.1 Paludibacter sp. | reverse complement strand
CTTTCAATTCATTTTTCAGCATTTGGTAAATTTCCTGCCATTCTTTTTCGTAAAGTTTGGTATCGGCATTGGCAAGTTGAGTAAATGTGGCTGAAGAATAGAAAATATCGGTGGCTTTTTCCTCATCTATTTGCAAATCGAGCATTAAATGCTCTACGAGTGGCTCGCTAATGTTTTCGATAGCGAATAAAATATTGTTAGGTTCTTTGTTGATTACAAGTAAAGACCGCATAGTGCAAAAGCATATTTGATGTGTTGGCTCGTGCCGCGAAAGCATTTTTAGAAATCGTTCCTTTGGGATTTTATTCGCCAAATATGCTCTAAGTGTTCGTTGTACTTTATCATCAGCAACAGGCCCTTCTACAATATCAAAATTGTGAGCGGGATTTGGCGACATAGGGTTACGATTCATTACAACGAAATCCAACCACTCATCGCTATACGAGTCAAAATGTTTGACATTACACAAACGTTCTGTAAATTCAGAATCAAAATAAGTAAATTCTGTTACATATCCTTCAGCATCATATTTTTTGCCTATATTTTTTGCCCAATCTTCGGCTTGTTTGCGAAATTTTGAAACATAAAACCCCTGCCCAAAATCTCTATTTAAGCGTGCTTTTGACAAATCAATTACATCAATTTCCGTATAACTTCCGTGAAAAACCTGCATTAGCGTTGCCCTCCATTCTTATAACAAACTTCGTAAATGTCGTTAAGAGCATACAGCAAATTATCAGTATGCAATGCCCACCAGCATTCGTTTAAATAGTCCCAACCGCCATATTTTTTCAAATAAAAATATGCGTTTTGCACATTCATTTTGTACGCTGCGGCAAATTCGGGTATTATAAATGTAATGAAACTCACTTTATCGCTCGTTTGTTTATCCAATTTTGTTGTCATACATATCTATTTTTAATTACAATGCAAATATAATAATTCTAATTGACAATACAATTAATGTGAAATTTGAATTTGTAATTTCTTTTTTGTTATTTTTGTGCTCAATAATGTTTTTCTAATATTTATCACTATGCGAGTTTTAATACAACGGGTAAAAAATGCATCTGTAACTATTGACAATCGGCTTTATTCTTCGATTGAGACTGGTTTGTTGGTGTTTGTTGGGATAGAAGATGCCGACAACGAGCAGGATATTGAATGGCTTGCGGGTAAAATTGTGAATTTGCGAATTTTCGACGACCAAAATGCAGTAATGAATAGGTCGATAATCGACAGCGATGGTAATATCTTGATTGTCAGTCAATTTACTTTGCACGCCTCGACCAAAAAAGGTAACCGTCCGTCGTATATTAAAGCATCTAAACCCGAAATCGCAACAGCGCTTTACGAAAATTTTTGTAAAGAAGTAAGCCGCAAATTAAACAAAAATGTAAAAACAGGCGTCTTTGGAGCGGATATGAAAGTGGCTCTTGTGAACGACGGACCGGTTACAATTTGGATTGACAGTAAAAATAAAGAATAGGAAGATGGAAACTGGAAGTTACAGAAGATGGAAGTTAAAGAAGTTAGAAGATAAAGAAGTTGGAAGATAGAAGTTAGAGAAGTTACAAATTATGAGGTTTTTCACTATTTACTACAAACTATTCACTATAAACTATTTACTAAAAAAAAAATATTATGTTTTCAAACGAACGATACACCGACAATTCGGTAGGATACAATTTTTGCGGAAACAGCGGTGTGAAATTACCGCGCATTTCGCTTGGTTTTTGGCATAACTTTGGCGATGATTGCAATCAGCAACAAGCCGTCGAAATGATGCGATTTGCTTTTGACCACGGCATTACTCATTTTGACTTGGCAAACAATTATGGCGTGCCTTACGGCAGTGCGGAACGTAATTTTGGGAAAATCATTAAATCGGATTTTGCCGACTACCGCGACGAACTGTTTATCAGCACCAAAGCCGGACACGAAATGTGGGCTGGACCGTATGGCAACGGAGGCTCGCGCAAATCGTTGTTGGCAAGTATTGACCAAAGTTTGCGCCGTATGCAACTCGATTATGTTGATTTGTTTTATTCGCATCGCTACGACCCCGAAACGCCATTGGAAGAAACGATGGATGCCCTTTCGACCATCGTAAAGCAGGGGAAAGCCTTGTATGTGGGGCTGTCGAAATATCCTGACGACAAATTGCGCCAAGCCCTGCTTATCCTCAAGCGCAACGGAACGCCTTGCCTCACCGCTCAATATAGATACAATATAATAAATCGCGAAATCGAAACCGATATTTTGCCAACTGTAAAGCAAGAAAATATAGGGATGGCGGTTTTTTCGCCATTGGCACAAGGAGTTTTAAGCGATAAATATATCAACTCCATACCGCAAGGCTCACGCATTACACGCTCTTATGCCAACGATGTGCTGCGTGGGCTGGTCAATCCGCAAACAGCCGAAAAATTAATCCAACTGCAAACAATAGCCGACCGGCGCGGTCAAAGCATTGCGCAAATGGCTTTAGCGTGGTGTCTGCAGCGAAGTGAAATAACATCGGTAATTGTTGGTGCAAGTTCGGTTAAGCAATTGAGCGACAATATCAAAGCACTGAAAAATACCGAATTTTCGAGCCACGAATTATTATCTATCGAAAAGATATTTTAATTTAATGTGCAAATTAACAATGTGCAAATGTGCAAATAAACAATTAAGAAATTAAGAATTTAGGAATGTAGAAATTAAAACTATAAACTATTCACTATAAACCATTAACTATCAACTACTTTATGAAACACTTCATTACCATATTATTTCTTTTGTGTACTTTGCCGTTGGCTGCCAATACATCGAACGATTCGATTATGCAAACTCTGTTGTATGCGCTCGACCACAAAGCACATTACGAAGATATTAAAGAACAACAGATAAATTCGTTAATCAACGATTTGGCAAAAAAAAATATCAGCGATTTGGCACGTTATGACATTAATCGCAAATTATACCTTGAATATAAGGCTTATAAAATTGATTCGGCGGTGCTGTATCTCGAAAAAAACCTCGAAATTGCGAAACAAACAAAGCAAAACGATTTGTATTTCAGCACAGTGCTATCCCTATCGTTTATGTATTGGCAGTCGGGTAATTTTCTCGAAGCGACACAAATGTTGCACGCCCTCGACCTCAATGAACTCAGAAAACTTCCTGTCCCAATTCAAGCCGATTATTACGACACATTTAAGCAAATATATCGTTATTATGCTGAAATGCAGTCGGATAAATCCAATGATTATTTTAGGAAAAGCAATCTTTATCGCGATTCTATCTTGCTGATTGCATATCCCGAAAGTCAGATATATAAACTTTCGCAAGCCGAAAAATTGTCGGAAGACGGGCATTGGGACAAAGCCGCGACAATCATTACCGACCTGCTTAACAGTCAAGAATATAAAAACTCAAATTATGCAATTCTGGCAAGTATTTTGGCTAATATCTATAAACACGAAGGCAACAGCGAACTCCAAAAACGCTATTTTGCAATTTCGGCGTTGGGAGATATTCAAAATGCAATTAAAGAAAACTCCGCAATGTTGCAACTCGCCCTGCTGCTATATCACGACAACGAAATTAACGACGCTTACCGCTGCATAAAATCGGCGTTAGACGATGCAGAGTTCTGTAAAGCTCGATTCCGAAACAACGAAGTGGCTGCCATTTTCCCAATTATCGACCATGCATATCACGAGAAAACAACTCGCCAACATCACCTTATATTTATTTATTTTATTTTGGTAAGCCTGCTTTCTACATTGTTAATAATTGCAATAGTCTATATTTATATTTATTTGAAACGAATAGGGAAAATCCGTATTCAACTTGCCGAAACAAACGATGACCTGCAAATTAAAAATCTAAAACTGAACGAGTTGAACGTGGAACTTACCGCTCTTAACCGCAAATTATCGCAAACAAATATTGTAAAAGAAGCATATTTAACAAAATTTATCGACCTTTGCTCAAACTATATCGACAAATTGGACAACTATCGCCGCAGCCTACATCGCCTTGCTCGCGACGGGAAATCGGACGAACTGAACGCCGAACTCAAATCGTCAAAATTTATTGAAAACGAACTTTCGGACTTTTACACCAATTTTGACGAAACTTTTCTGCGCATTTTCCCAACGTTTATAAGCGATTTCAATGCTCTTTTCCCCGCCGAAAAACATCAGACAATCAAACAAGGCGAAATCCTGAATACCGATTTAAGAATTTTTGCACTGATAAGGCTGGGAATAACCGACAGCCAAAAAATCGCATCATTCCTGCGCTGCTCGATAACCACAGTTTATACTTATCGGTCAAAACTCAAAAATCATTCGCTTTTTAAAGACAATCTCGAAGAACAGATTTTAAAAATAGGAGCGTAATTTTTTTTTATAAATAACTTTTTTTTATTTTTGCAAATCACTTAAGTAATGTAAAATGTAAAATGTTCCCGATAGTTATCGGGAGTAAAATGATACAAGATGCAGTCTTTCATCCATTTACAAAATATGTAATGTAACATTATTTTATTCTTATTACTTACAATTAATTAAAAAACAAATATTATACTTAATAAATTATGGAAACAATTACCATTCGCGACCGTCAATTTACACTTTCAATCCCCGAACACGACATTTTGAAAGCCGTAAAAAACGTAGCCGAGCAAATCAACAACGATATGCAAAACCTTAACCCGCTATTTATCTGTGTGTTAAACGGAGCATTTATGTTTGCAAGCGACTTAATGAAACACATTTCAATCCCCTGCGAAATCACATTTATCAAACTATCATCCTACGCCGGACTATACACCACCGGCGTAGTAAAAGAAGTGATGGGATTGAGCGAAAGCGTTATCGAACGCAACGTAGTGGTAGTAGAGGACATCGTCGATACCGGCATCACTATGGAACGCATCCTGTCATCGCTCACAACGCAAGGCGCAAAAAGCATCAAAGTAGCAACTTTCCTGCAAAAACCGGATGCACTACAACGCCCAATTAACATCGATTATGTGGCAATGAAAATCCCAAACGACTTTATTGTTGGATATGGCTTAGACTACGATGGATATGGACGAAATTTGAAAGAAATCTATACAGTGATTAACGATTAGTGATTAGTGATTAGTGAAAGACTACTAATTAGGAAACTCTTCAAACTACTCAAACTCTTCAAACCGCTCAAACTACTCAAACAATCAAACTACTTAAACTCTTCAAACTATATGCAAAACATTGTTCTTTTTGGAGCACCCGGCTCAGGCAAAGGCACTCAAAGCGATTTATTGGCAAAGAAACACGGTTTTATTCACATCTCCACAGGCGATATTCTCCGCAGCGAGGTAGCCGCTCAAACAGCACTTGGAAAACTTGCGAACGACTACATTTCCAAAGGTTTACTCGTGCCCGACAATGTGATAATTGATGTACTGACAAAAAAACTCGACGAACATTTATCAGCCAAAGGAGTGATTTTCGACGGCTTTCCGCGCACTACCGCTCAAGCCGAAGCACTCGACAGCCTGCTCGAACAGCGCGGAGTGAAAATTGACCTTATGTTCGAAATTTTTGTAGAACAGGAAACACTTTTCGACCGCCTCGTACAGCGTGGGGCAATGTCGGGACGAAGCGACGACACTCCCGAAACCATTCTCCGCCGACTAAGCGTTTACCACGAAAAAACCGAGCCTGTAAAACAGTATTATCGGCAAACCAACCGTTACATCCAAGTTGACAACAACGGCACAATCGACGACTGTTTTGCCCAAATCGAAAAAATAATAGGGAAAATTGATAATTGATAAAACGTGTTACGTTTCGGAAACGTAGCACGTTTAAGTTTTCGGAGCGGGACGCCGCAGCCGCAGCCCGTCATTACTAAGGCATTTTCCCTGACCTGTCCCGACGTGTAATGTTAGGTAACTACTCAAACTTCCCCACTTAAATTCTTGGTAACAAAAAAAATACGTTTTTTATGTATTTTATTTTTTTATATCAAAGTTAATACGTATTTTTGTACGTTTTTTTATTTAATTAACAAATTAACTTAACCTAATTAATTAATATCTATGCAAGCACTAACATGGTGGTGGATTGCTTTTATAGCAATCTTTTTCGTGGTTTATTTTGTCGATATGTATGTAACTGACCATCGTAAAGGCGAAATATCCGTTAAAACTTCGCTACGCTGGACAGGCGTATGGATTTCTATCGCACTGCTTTTCGGAGCAGCAATCTTCTTTTTCTTCCCTCAAAATGCGGAAACAACTGTAAATACCGCTCACGAAATGGGAATGAAATTTATTGCAGGTTACCTCACCGAGTATTCACTGTCGGTAGATAATCTGTTTGTGTTTATTATGATTTTCTCGATGATGGCAATTGCCTCGCACAATCAACCGAAACTGCTGAAAATGGGTATTTTGATTTCTATCGTGTTGAGAGTATTATTCATTCTTTTAGGAATGGAACTTGTACAACAATTCGAGTGGATTATGATAATTTTTGGGCTAATTTTGGTTTATACCGCTGTTAAAATGGCTTTTTCAAACGACGAAGACCAAGTTGACCCAAAATCGAACATTCTTTACAAGGGTGCGTCAAAAATTTTCCCAATTTATGCAGACGAACATTCGTCTAAATTTTTTGTAAAAGAAAACGGGAAAACATTTATTACAGTCATTTTCCTTTGCCTTTTGGTAATTGGTTCTACGGACGTACTGTTTGCCGTAGATTCTATTCCTGCTATTATCGGTGTAATCAGAGAAGGGGCAAGTGGCATTCTAACTGATGCAGAAGAAAACTTTTTGGCAGTATCGTCAAATGTATTCGCTGTAATGGGTTTAGTATCGCTTTTCTTTGCACTCAAAGGCATTATGAAGATGTTCCGTTTTCTCAAGCACGGTGTTTGCTTTATTTTGCTGTTTATTGGCGTGAAAATGTCTGTGTTAGCAATTCCTTCGGCATTTGAGGCGTTGGCAAAATTATTCCCAAAATTATCACTGTTTGCCGAACATGTAACAGAATATTTCCTGCCGATAGAAGAATTTTTCTCTACACATTCATGGGTTTCGCTTGCTGTCATTATATTTACTCTTGCATTTTCAATCGTGCTTTCGATGTTGATTTCGGACGAGAAAAAAATTGAAGAACTTCGAGAAAAAATTGCCGAAGAAGAAAAAGAAATTGAAGGGCTGAGAAAATAATTAATACTCCACTTTAATATTTATCTACTATTAAAACAATGGAACTGCAATTAATTCAAAGCAAAATTTATGAGATTAGAGGTTATAAGGTTATACTTGACAGGGATTTATCTCAAATGTATGGCGTAACGACTTCAAATCTTAATAAGGCTGTAAAACGAAATGCTGACCGTTTTCCGACTGATTTTATATTTCAGTTGAATAATGAAGAATTTGACTTGATATTCCAAAATGGAACATCAAGTTGGGGCGGAACTCGTAAATTGCCTTATGCTTTTACCGAACACGGAATTGCTATGTTAGCAGGTTTGCTAAATAGCCCAATTGCTATTGAAATGAATATTCAAGTTGTACGGGCTTTTGTAGCCCTGCGACAATTTGCATTAGGATATGCAGAATTAAAACAACAATTAGATAAATTTATGGTAGAAACAAATATGCAGTTTAGCGACATTTACCAAGCATTAACCGAACTTGCTGA
>JAITXR010000234.1 GCA_031284665.1 Paludibacter sp. | reverse complement strand
TACATTTTACATTTTACATTAATTCCTACATTCCTCAATTTTTTCATTTCTTAATTTGTTAATTGGCACATTGTTAATTGGCACATTAATCATTAATCATTACCTTAATTCTTTTATCCGGCAGCATACGTATTCCTTTGATAATGCTTTGTGCGTTGAGATGTGCGCCTTTGAGCGAGGAGTGTGTATGGTCGTTTTTGAAGTATTCGGCGGCAGATTCTTTTCCCATTTTTTCCAATTTGGCAGCCGAAATTTCGTTCAGGTCAATAAAATATCCGCCAGCCTCGCCCGCAGCCTCTTTTGCCCACAAACCATACGAGGTATTATTGCGGATAACTTTCTCGTCATCAGTCCATTGATTGCGCGGTGTGTGGCTTAATACGACAGGGATAGCACCTTTTTCGATAGCATCGCCCACAAATTTACGGATATACCAGCCATAAGTGTAAATCACCTGATTGCGCCGATTTGCCTGCATAAGCACAATGCGGGTAGAATCGCCGTTGCCACGCAGCTCGCCACGCGCCGGAGGAGTGCCGATAGCGCCGCCATCGTTGTGCCCAAACTGGATTAACACGATGTCGCCCGGCTGCAAAGCGTTGTACACTCTATCCCAGCGACCTTCGTCCAAATAAGTTCTGGCACTTCTGCCTGCCATTGCCTGATTATCGACAACACATTTGTTGCTGTCGAAATATTCATCGATTACACTTCCCCAGCCCCACATTCCTTCGATGTCGTTGTCGTTATTTTTCACTGTCGAATCGCCAATGGTAAATATTACCGCTTTGCCTTTTTGACGTTTTATTCCTGCTTTTTGTTCGTCGGATGTTTTGGCGCAAGAGGCAAGAAATTTAAGTTGCTCGTTTGTACGAACGCCTTCCATAGCCGATTCTGCATTTGTTTTTGCGCCGAAAGCACTTGTGTGAATTGCATCGCCGTAGAACATATAATTTACTTTTTTTGCCCGAAAATTTCATATTTTGAGGCTGTAATTTCGTTCAGGTCGATAAATGGGATTTTCTGTTCGGCGGCAATTTGGCGTGCCCATAAACCAAAAGTTTCGTTTACCCGAACAATTTTACCCTTATCATTCCACGAGTTACGCGGCGTGAGCGACAATAATACCGGATTTGCTCCTTTGGCTTTTACTTGCGCGATATATCGCCGTAAATACTCGCCGTAAGAATAGACAGTTTCGGTTTCGCCGGAGCGCTGCAGGGTAACAACAGCACTGTCGCGCCCAATGCCTCGAATGGTTGAACGCCCCTGTTCGTATGCGCCGTTGTCGTTATGCCCAAGTTCGATAAAAACCCAGTCGCCTTTTTTTATTCCTGCCAGCACATCGTTCCATAACACGTTGTAGAACGAGCGGGTACTCATTCCGCCAAGCGCGTGATTTTCGACGGTAATTTTTTCGCTGTCGAAATAATCGCCAAAGTAAAATCCCCATCCCCATTGCCCAATATCGCCGTTGCCCCGTGTGCCTTGCCGCATAGTTGAATTTCCCACTAAAAACAGAACGGGATTGTTGCCTTTGCGCGTTGAGCCGGCTGTGGGACGGAGCATTTTTAAGTTATTAAGACTGTCGGTAATATTGTTTTGCTTGGCAATTTCTTCGGGCGATGGTGCTTGCCGTCGATTGTTGTCTGCTTGCTGCGCCGTTGCAGTTAGAGTGATTATTGCAATTAATATGGTTAAAAACAAGTGCTTCATAATGGATGTTTTTGTGTGTTTCATTAGTTTTGTGGCGATAAATTTATTTGAATTTAGCCTGAATTTCGTCGCTTGTGATGGTCATTAAAATTTGTTTGCCGTCGGGTGTGTAGTTTGGCGATTTGCAGGCTAAAAGGCGTGTTACGATACTTTCCATTTCGTCGGTTGAAAGTGCTTGTCCTGTGCGGATTGCTCCCGATTGGGCGAGCGATAATGCAATTGTTTCGCTTATGGATGTTGATGCTTTTTGGTCGCTGAGTTTGGCATCGGCAAGTAGTTTTTCGATAACCGGCAATACCGATTCGGAACTGAAAATGGAAGGAATGCCGGTGATTTCGTATTGATTTTTATCTAATGAGTTGATGTCAAACCCTATATATTTAAGGTCGTTTTGCATTTCGGCGAAAACGGCAATGTCGGTTTCGGCAATTTGTAGTGTTTCGGGGAAAAGCAGTTGTTGAGATGGTGCTTTATGATTTGATATTTGGGTTATGAAATTGTGGTACAAAATGTTGACGTGGGCACGATGTTGGTGGATAAACAGCAAGCCCGATATTGTGGAGCAAACAATATATTTTGATTTGAATTGAAAGTGAACTTCGGGGTTTTGGTCGGCTGCTATCCATTCGTTTTTTTGCGACAGGAGATTGTCTTGCGTGCTTTCGTTATCAAAATTTTGCGTAGTTTGTGTTTTGTTACTTTCAAAACCGCTGTACAGTTTTTCCCAATTATCGGAAGGGCGGTTATTGTTGTTGTTAGTTTTGAAGGGGTTATAATTAGGGTCAACGTGAATGGTTGGCATTTGTACACTTGTGGGCATTGCTCGGTTGATAGGAATGTCGATAGCACCTTCGCGGTCAAAATCTATCGAGGGCGCAATCACAAATTTGCCGAGAGTTTCCTTTACCGTAGCGCTGAGAATTGACCATACTGCCTGTTCGTTTTCAAATTTTATTTCTGTTTTTGTGGGGTGAATATTGATGTCGATACTGTCCGGCTCAACATCAAAATAGATGAAATAATTTGGATTTTCGTCGTTTTTCAGCAAATTGCTGTACGCCATCATCACAGCCTTGTTGAAGTACGGATGACGCATATATCTGCCGTTTACAAAAAAATACTGATTGGCACTTTTCTGGGCAAATTCGGGTAAGGAAACAAATCCCGTGATTTTTACCAGCGTTGTATTTGTGTCAATATCAAGCAATTGGCGACTATAGTTTTTTTTCTGATTTTTGCCAAAGATATTTTCAATTCTTTGTTTGATGTTTGATGGCGGGAGGCGGAAAATTTCGCTGTCGTTGTCGAAAAACACAAATTCTACTTGGCAGTTGACTAATGCGATGCGATAAAATTCATTAATAACTTGCATTCGTTCGTAATTATCGCTTTTCAGGAAACGGCGGCGCGCGGGAATGTTAAAAAACAGATTTCGCACACTAATCGAAGTTCCGCCGTTAGCCGCGACATTTTCGTTTCGCACAAGGTTTGAGCCTGTAATTTCGAGCAAAGTTCCGAGTTCGTCGTCGCTGCGGCGGGTGCGCATTTCGACCTGTGCCACCGAAGCAATCGACGCCAAAGCCTCGCCTCTAAACCCAAAAGTGCGCAGCGAAAAAAGGTCGGTAGCCGCATTGATTTTGGAAGTAGCGTGTCGTTCAAAAGCCATTCGGGCATCGGTTTGGCTCATTCCTTTGCCGTTGTCGCTCACTTGCAAGAGGGTTTTGCCGCCGTCTTTCACAATAATAGTAATGGATGTTGCGCCTGCATCAATCGAATTTTCGACTAACTCTTTCAGCACCGATGCCGGTCGTTGAATTACTTCACCGGCTGCAATCTGATTGGCAACCGCATCGGGCAGTAAATGGATTATATCGCTCATAAAGATAGAAATTAGAGTAACTAATCGTTAATCATTTAATAAATTTTTTGCCAAATATAAGTACTTTTTATTTAAAAATAATACATTTTCTAATAAAAATACTCAAATTGAAATTACTACGTTCAGTGATTAGTGATAAACGATTAGTGATTAATATCCTAATTAGGGGTTTTGCACTATAAACTAAGGGGCGAAAGGGGGAAGGCTCGAAGGCGCGAAAAAACTACTAAATTAGGAAACTATAAACTATTAACTATAAACTATTTTCTAAAATTTTTGCATATCCACTAAGCGTTTATAATTGCCATTGAGCGCAATAAGTTGGTCGTGTTTGCCGCGCTCAACAATTTTGCCTTCGTGCAGAACACAAATCTCGTCAGCATTTTTTATGGTTGATAGTCGATGCGCAACTACCAGAGTAGTACGATTTTGCATTAATTTATCAAGGGCATCTTGCACAAGTCGTTCCGATTCGGTATCAAGAGCCGAAGTAGCCTCGTCGAGAATAAGTATTGGCGGATTTTTCAGAATTGCACGCGCAATACTTAATCGTTGCCGTTGCCCGCCCGACAGTTTGCAGCCACGCTCGCCTATCGAAGTTTGATAGCCTTGCTCGGTGGCTGTTATAAAGTCGTGTGCATTAGCAATTTGCGCCGCAGCAATTACCTGTTCCGCTGTAGCCGTTTCGACCCCAAAAGCGATATTGTTAAAAATCGTATCGTTAAAAAGTATTGCTTCCTGATTTACAATTCCAAATAATTGGCGCAAATTATGCGTTTCAACATCTTTAATATTGACGCCATCAATAGATATTGCGCCTTTCTGCACATCGTAAAAACGGGGAAGTAAATCTACCAGCGTTGATTTCCCTGAGCCTGACTGACCTACAAACGCAATGGTTTTTCCTTTGTCAATCGAAAGATTAATATCTTGCAAAACCCATTCGTTGCCATAGCGAAACGAAACGCCGCGAAATTCTATTTGCCGATTAAATCCTTCTATCTTAACAGGATTTTGCGGCTCTTTGATATTGTTTTCGCTTTCGAGAATGCGGTCGATGCGGTCAAGCGAGGCTTTACCTTTTTGAATGCTGTATGTGGCTTTCGACAAGTCCTTGGCAGGCGCAATTACGCTGTAAAAAATTGCAAGATAATAAATAAATTCTTCGGGACCCAGACTGTTGCCATTTCCAAGAATAAGAATCCCACCAAACCAAAGCAAAATTGCAATTACTATCACGCCGATTTGCTCGCTCACAGGGTGGGCAAGGTTGTAACGGCGATTAAGGCGATTAAATGTTTTACGGATTTTTTCGCTTGTGCCTACAAAGCGTTCTTCTGATTTTTTTTCGGCATTAAAAGCCTTGATAATTCGCAGTCCTCCGAGTGTTTCTTCCAATTCGGAAAGCAATTCGCCGGTTTGTTCCTGCCCCAAACGCGAGCGTTTTTTCAACCCTTTGCCGATAATTGCCACAAGCCACGCTCCAAAAGGTAGCAGAACAAGTACAAAAAGCGTTAATTTCCAACTCATTGCAAATAAAACAATAAGATAAATAAGTATCATTATTGGATTTTTAAACAACATTTCGAGCGAACTGACAGTAGAGGCTTCAACTTCGTTAACATCGTTCATTGTGCGCGACATAATATCGCCCTTGCGTTCTTCGGTAAAATAACCGAGCGGCAAAGCAAGAATTTTGTGATACATTTGGCGGCGAAGGTCGCGCACAATCCCAGTCCTGATTGGAATGATAAAATACGCTCCAAGGTAAGCA
>JAITXR010000204.1 GCA_031284665.1 Paludibacter sp. | reverse complement strand
CACCTAAATAGAACAATAGCTAAACTTGTATCTCATAAATTAATAGAAAAAATAATTCCCGACAATCCAACTCATCCGGCACAAAAATTCCGCCTGACTGAACGTGGTAAAACTTTTTTGGAACTATTGAAAGATAAATAAATTCGGTTAAAAATATGAAGATGTAAAATATTATAACAAGTAACAAAAGAGTAGTATTTTATACCACGCTAAAAACTAATAAATGATAAGAAGTGAACTCAAAATATTACACGGTCGCGGGTATTTAGTCGTTCTAACATTAGATATATATGCTTGTTTAATTTGCGAGAAACTTTCTTGCAAATTCAAGAGAATTATTGCGCAGTTTGAAATATTTTGTAATTTTGTAGTATGAATACGAAAACGCTAACAAAAATAAACTCGCTATTGCAAAAATATCCTTCGGGAACGGTATATTTTTCTTCGTGGCTCAACGAAAATAGTATATCGCACGATTTGCAACAGTATTATATCAAGGCAAATTGGTTTACTCCAATCGCTTTTGGCGTGATGTACCGCACAGGCGACCGACCAACTTTGTTTAGTGCTTTGTCGTGTTTTAATGCGCAACTTAATAAAAAATTTCATATTGGAGCATTGTCAGCTTTGGAATTGCGTGGATTATCGCATTATGTGCCACTTGGCAGACAGCAAATAGTGGTTTATTGCCCTCGCGGAGAGTGGTTGCCACAGTGGTTTCTCAAATACGATTGGGGTGTTGATGTTCTAATAAAATATTATCAAACCAAAAAAACAGGCATATCAATACTTAGCGAAAATGATTTTGAATTTGCCGCTTCGTCGCCCGAAAGAGCGTTTTTGGAATGTTTGGATATGTCTCCAAAACATTATAACATTACTGATCTATATCAAGTTATGGAAATATTGAACGGACTTCGCCCCGAACTTTTACAAAGCTTGTTGGAAGAGTGCAAATCGGTAAAAGTAAAGCGGCTGTTTCTTTATATGGCAGAAAAAGCCGAACACGTTTGGCTCGAAGATTTGGATTTGTCGAAAATTTCTTTAGGAATAGGTAAGCGTGCAATTGTAAAAAACGGCGTTTATAACGCGAAATATCAAATAACTTTGCCACGTGATTTAGTGAATTATGAATGAGAAAAATACATATAAAAAGCAGGTTGAATTGTTGCTGAAAATCATTCCCACTTTGCAGGGAATTGACAATTTTGCGGTGCATGGCGGCACGGCAATTAATCTTTATTTGCTCAATTTGCCGCGCTATTCTGTTGATATTGATGTTACATATACACCGATAAACTCGCGTGAAGAATCGTTTGCTGAAATTCATAATAATCTGACAATCATTAAAGAACGAGTAAAAACAAGTGTTCCAAATGTAATTGTTACCGAAAAACCGAATAAAATTTATTGCAATCAGCGTGGAATAATGGTAAAAGTGGAAGTGAATGGCACAAAACGCGGATTAATTGAGCCAAGCGAAACCAAAACATTATGTTCCAAAGCGCAAACTGAATTTGAAATTTCAAATAAGGCAAAAATTGTTTCGTTTTCGCAACTTTACGGCGGTAAAATTTCGGCGGCACTTGACCGTCAGCACCCACGCGATTTATTTGATATACAATTGATGTTCAGACAAATAAATAATGATTTTTCAAAAATAAGAAAAGGATTTTTCTATTCGCTTTTGGGCGGCGACAGACCGATAGTGGAAACACTTGCACCCAATCGTACAGACCAAAGTGAAACGCTTGTGAAGCAGTTTTCGGGAATGACGGAAATTCCATTTCCTTACGCCGATTTTGAAGAAACACGCGAAAAGTTGATTGATTTTATCAATTCAAACCTAACAGACAGCGACAAAGAATTTTTACCTGATTTTGAAAGTGCGAATTTTTCAACTAAATATGAAGAATATAAATATTTTTTGCAATTCCCGTCAGTACAATGGAAAGTGCAGAATATCAATAAATTGAAAATAGAAAGCCCTGTAAAACACAGGCAAAGTATAGAAAAATTAGAAACATATCTATCATTATTATAAAAAATAACATAATGGAAATTTCTCAAATTAAAAAAGTGCTGGTACTTGGCTCCGGCGCACTGAAAATTGGCGAGGCGGGCGAGTTCGACTATTCCGGCTCGCAAGCCCTCAAAGCCCTTAAAGAAGAAGGCATTCAAACGGTGTTGATAAATCCGAATATTGCCACTGTGCAAACTTCCGAAGGCATTGCCGATAAAGTTTATTTTTTGCCTGTAACTCCCGAATTTGTAGAGCGAGTGATTGAAAAAGAACGTCCCGACAGCATTTTTCTTTCGTTCGGCGGGCAAACGGCATTAAATTGTGGTGTGGCGCTGTTCAAAAATAAAATATTCGAAAAATATAACATTCGAGTTCTTGGCACTCCAATTCAGAGCGTGATTGATACCGAAGACCGCGAAATTTTTAATCGCAAACTTTCGGAAATTGATGTTAAATATATTAAAAGTGAGGCAGTTACAAATCTCGACGATGCTATAAAAGCCGCAAACGAACTTGGCTATCCGATAATTTGCCGTGCGGCTTATGCTTTGGGCGGTTTGGGTAGCGGTTTTTGCGACAATGATGAGGAATTGAAAATAATTGTTGGGAAAGCATTTTCGTACTCGCCGCAAGTGCTTGTCGAAAAATCGCTGAAAGGTTGGAAAGAGATTGAATATGAGGTAGTTCGCGACCGTTTTGATAATTGTATTACCGTCTGCAATATGGAAAATTTCGACCCGCTTGGCATTCATACCGGCGAAAGTATTGTGGTTGCGCCTTCGCAGACTTTAACTAATTACGAATATCATAAATTGCGCGAATTGGCAATCCGAATTATCCGCCATATCGGTGTAGTAGGGGAGTGCAACGTGCAGTACGCTTTCGACCCTGTGAGCGACGATTATCGTGTAATTGAGGTTAATGCCCGCCTGAGCCGCTCGTCTGCGCTTGCGTCGAAGGCTACAGGTTATCCGCTTGCTTTTATTGCCGCAAAACTTGGTTTGGGTTACGGTTTGCCAGACCTTAAAAATTCGGTAACAAAGGATACTTCCGCATTTTTTGAACCTGCGCTCGATTATATTGTTTGCAAAATTCCGCGTTGGGATTTGGGTAAATTTCAGGGCGTGTCGCGGCAGTTGGGCAGCAGTATGAAGTCTGTTGGCGAAATTATGGCAATAGGACGCACTTTTGAGGAAGTTATTCAAAAAGGTTTGAGAATGATTGGTGTAGGAATGCACGGTTTTGTGGCTAACAAGGATTTTTTTGTCGAAGACCTTGATTCTGCACTTTCAAAACCTACCGACCGCCGCATTTTTTATCTCGCACAGGCGTTATATAATGGATATTCGGTAGATAAAATTCACGATTTGACAAAAATTGACAAATGGTTTTTGTATAAATTGAAAAATATTGTTGATTTGGAAAACGAACTTAAAACTTACAATTCCTTGGAAACCACGCCTTTGGAACTTATTCGCGAGGCGAAACTGCGCGGTTTTTCCGATTTCCAAATCACACGCCTGATTACAAAATGCAACAACGACGAGATTGATGCTAAAATATTGATAACAAGAGAGTTTCGTAAGAAAAACGGCATTCTTCCGGTGGTGAAACAAATTGATACGCTTGCGGGCGAATTTCCGGCGCAAACCAACTATTTGTACCT
>JAITXR010000184.1 GCA_031284665.1 Paludibacter sp. | reverse complement strand
AAACTGCTCGGACAAGTGTATTTTCTACGCGCTTGGGTTTACTACAAGTTGGTAGTTCTTCATGGCGGCGTGCCTATTATTGACCACACTCAAAACCCACTGGCAAGTGAAGCCGAAAAACTGTTTGTCCCACGCAATACTACTAAAGAATGTATAGAATTTATTTGTAGGGATTTGGCTAAGGCTGCCGAATATTTGCCTTTTGAATGGGCAAACAGCGGCGATTGGGGACGTGTTACCGCAGGAGCGGCTTTGGCGCTCAAAGGCAGAATATTGCTGTGGTATGCCAGTCCGCTTTTTAATCGTGCCGATAACGTTAATCGTTGGGAAGCCGCCTATCAGGCAAATAAAAATGCAATTGACACATTGAAACTCGGTGGTTTTAATTTGGCTTATCTTGATAATCCTGGCGTAAACGCTGCGGGTTGGGCTAAAATGTTCATTGACCGAGGCAGAAATCCCGAAGCCGTCTTAGTAACACTTTTCAACAATGTAGTTGACGATAACTCTTCGGTTAATGTATGGAAAAATAACAGTTGGGAAAGAGGTGTTCGTCCTAACAATGCTATGGGCGGCGGTGGTCGTGGTACTACTTCGCAAATGGTGGACTTATTCCCTTTGGCTGATGGGCAACCGGCTGTAGATAAAGATTGGAATCCAATTCACGGTTATAACCCCAATTTGTTTTTCAATAATCGCGACCCGCGTTTTTATCGCACCTATGCCTTTGTCGGTGAACGTTGGGCATTTCAGGGCGACCCCAGACCTAATGGCGTTACTTCTTACCCTTATAATGGTCCTGACTATGTGCTTTGGAATTATTGCTGGTATGTAGATGCCACCAGACGCGATAGTACAGACTTAGCCGGATTTTATGTTGGAAGCGGTTATGGCGCCGATGGTTTGGCTGGCAGTTACAGAGGAATTTATGTTCGCAAAAAATCAGACGATTTAGATATAAATTCTTCGCCGACGTATAAACCATATATTATGCCTGACGGCAAACTCGTTAATATATTTAATAACAGTGGCGCGCCATATATGGAAATCCGTTATGCCGAAGTGCTGCTCAATTTTGCCGAAGCCGCTTGCGGTGCTAATCATGGAAATGAAGCACTTGCTGCTTTGCGCTTGATACGTCAGCGTGTAGGTTATACAGGCGATTGCGGCTTGGATGAAGGACTTGCAGGCGACCGTGCCGCTCTTTTTGCAGCCATTCTGTACGAACGTCAAATAGAACTTGCTTATGAAGGTAAACGTTTTGAAGATATGCGCCGTTGGTTGCTTTGGGATGGTGGAGCCAAGTTTAGCGAAGTATCCGGTGCTCCTGCAACTTGGACTTTGACAGGTTTTAGCGGAAATACCTGCAATTATCTTGATGTTCGCCCGTTGAACGGTAGAAATCGTACAGGTATGGATATTGCTATTGCTAATTCAGGTCCGGATGCGGCTATTGGTGCAAATACTGTTGGTGCAGGTCAAACCCTTGACGACATTGACCCATTTTTGAAAAACCACATTGTCCGTCCTACTCCTATAGATTTGAGGAATGATTTGACTCCGCAGTTAGCAGCACTTGAAACGTTCTATACCACCTATTTGGTGCGCAAAACCAAACGTGTAGATGGCGACCAATACAAGCAAGTCAACTATCGTCCGTATTATTATTTTATTGGACTATCATCGAGTGCACAGCGTAATAACGCAAAATTAGAGCAAAATATCGGTTGGCAAGATGTTATGACCAGCGCAATTGGTACATTTGACCCATTAGCAGAATAAATATAACTTATCATAATAGAAAAAACTTGCCAAGTTTTTATATAACCTGACAAGTTTTTTCTATTAATTCATAAAAAAAACACTCATGAAAAAACTATCATTTACATTATTATTGGCTTGTGTTTCCATATTTGGAATGCAGGCGCAAATCAAGGCTTTCCCTACTGCCGAAGGCTTTGGCTCGTTGGCTACAGGCGGACGTGGCGGTCAGGTTGTAGAAGTTACTAATCTGGACGATAACCCAACTGCTCCTTCGGTAGGCTCGTTGCGCTGGGCTTTGACGCAATATCCGGGGCAGCCTATTACCGTTGTCTTTCGCGTTTCGGGTATTATAAATCTTGCCGGTGCAAAAGCAGGCGAACTGCGTTGTAATCGTGCAAATTGGACACTTGCCGGACAAACTGCTCCCGGCGATGGCATTTGTATTATGGGCAACAAAGTAAACTTTGGAGGCTCTACTAATTTGATTATTCGCCATTTGCGTTTCCGTATCGGCACTATGATTGACCCTATTACCGGCGAGCCGGATGCAAGCGGAAAAGGCTCTATCGGTATCGAAAATTCAAGCAATTGGATTATCGACCATTGCACTTTTGGATGGAGTGGCGAAGAAAATATGACCATTTATGATAATTGGAACACTACTATTCAGTGGTCAATAGTTCACGAAGGTTTGTATCAATCGGGGCACAACAAAGGAAATCGCGGCTATGGCTGCCAATGGGGTGGACAAAATGCAACATTCCATCATAACTTGTTGGCAAACAATCACAATCGGGCTGCTCGTTTAAATGGCGCACGCAGCAACGACATCAATGTGTTGATTGACTATGTAAATAATGTAAATTATAATTGGGGTAAAACCAATTCGTGCTATGGCTCTGATATTGAGAAAGTAAGCAATCATACCAATTTTGTAAATAATTATTACAAACCCGGTCCTGCCTATCCGGGTACAAGTAGGTCTTATTTTACTCATGTTACACGTTCATCAAATCAAACCGCAGGGGCTGTTGCCAAATGGTATATGAGTGGAAATTATATGGAAGGAAGTGCTAATGCCGTTCAAAACACAAATAATTATTTGGGATTGAGAATGACTGAATATTCTGCCGCAGTAATAGCCGATTCGGCAAGTTATATATCTGCAACTCCATTTGCAATTTCTCTTCCGGTTGTTACTCAAACAGCACAAGAGGCTTATGTAAGTGTATTGGCGGGTGCAGGTGCATTCCCTCGCGATACGGTTGACCGCCGAATTATATATGAAACAAGCACCGGAACAGCCTCAGGCTCGGGAGTTTTTGGCACACATAAAGGTATTATAGATGCTCCTTCGGCTGTTGGCGGCTATCCTACCTACAATACTTACAACACCATTATCGATGCCGATCACGACGGAATGGACGATGCTTGGGAAACTGCAAACGGACTAAATCCTGCCAATGCTGCCGACCGAAATTTTGTTACAGAGTCTGGTTATACAGTTCTCGAAGTGTATTTGAACTCTTTGGTGGGCGAAAGTATTCCATTGAGCATTGTAAATGCTGTGAAAAATGCAACAAGCGAAACAATTTCAATGTCGTATGCTGATGGAAAATTGCAAATTTCGTCCACAACATCATCAAATATTAATCTAACAATTTTTGATGTTACAGGCAGACAAATTTTACAAAGTAAATCATTAAACAGTAAATACTTTGACGTTTCGGCGTTAGCAAAAGGAATTTATATTGCCAAAGCCGAAAATACTGAAAACGAAAATTATACTCTGAAATTCAGCAAATAAAACAACTGCCGCAAATACGATAATATGCAATGAAAGCGATTTATTTATTTTTTAGCATTTCCCTTTTTTCAACATTTATTTTCGCTCAAACTTACGACTACACAGTAGCCTCGGATGGCACCGGCGATTTTACAAGCGTTCAGGAGGCAGTAAATGCTTGTCCTGATAATGTTCGTAAAACTATTTTCATCAAAGCAGGCACTTACAGCGAAAAAGTGATGATTGGCTCGCATAGTCGCACGTCAAATAAATTGTTAAATATAATTGGCGAAAACGCCGAGACAACCCTTATTACTTGGGACGATTACAACGGAAAATCAATTGTTTACGATGGTAATACTACAACATCCGGCACGCCACAATCTGCCACATTTACTGTAAATGCAGTGGATTTTTATGCCGAAAATATCACTATCAAAAACACTTATACCGCCAAGCAAGCAGTTGCGCTTTACAATGTTGCCGACCGCCAAACTTTCAAAAATTGTCGCATTATTGGTTATCAGGACACGCATTATTTGAAAAAAGGTCGCCGCTCGTACTTTTACGACTGCTATATCGAAGGTGCTACTGATTATATTTGCGCAGGTGGCACAGCACTATTCGAAAATTGCACTTTGAAAAGCATCAAAAACAATTCGTATATTACTGCGCCCGAAGATATTACAGCGTTTAGGCAAGTTGGTACAAAAAAATATTATTACGGTTTTGTATTTCTTAATTGTAACTTGATTTCGGATTCAGGCATCGAAGTATATCTTGGTCGTCCGTGGCAAGGGACTTCGTCATCGGTTTATCTTTCGTGTACAATGCAAAACATTAAATCTGCCGGATGGTCTATTTGGAGCGGAAATGACAATCATTTGACTTCCTTTTTTGCCGAATATCAAAGCAAAAAGCAGGATGGCACAGCAATAGACACAACTCAACGAATATCATGGAGTTATCAACTTACTGCCGACGAAGTTCAAAATTATTACAAACGCGAAGATGTTTTTTCGGCAAGCACATTCACAACGCCTTACGACCCATTTACATTAGTAGGAAACAGTACTTCTGTTCCGCAAACTGAACTTGACAAGAAAGAAATTGTGAAAATTGAAGTTTATAATATACTTGGAAACAAAATCATTGAATTGTCCGGCAAAAAAGAACTTCTTTCTCTTCAAAAAGGAATTTACATTCTCAAAATAAGAGACATAGCCGGAATGATATGGACTGAAAAAAATCAAATTTTCTAAGCAAATAGATGCTCAAACAATAAATTTGATTTACCTTTGCGGACAAATTTATTACCGAAATGAAATCTAAATCGCCTTGGTCGTGGATTCCTACGCTTTACTTTGCCGAAG
>JAITXR010000149.1 GCA_031284665.1 Paludibacter sp. | reverse complement strand
CGGTACACCATCACGTTTTTCCGTTGCCCGATGCGGTGCGAGCGACTAATGGCTTGCATTTCGGCGGCGGGATTCCACCAAGGGTCGAGGATAAAAACGTAGTCGGCAGCAGTCAGATTAAGCCCTACTCCACCCGCTTTGAGCGAGACAAAGAAACAGTTGACCTTTCCTTTTTCGTTCATAAATCTGTTAATTTCCGCCTCGCGCTCCGCAGCGGGAGTTGTACCTGCGAGCCACGAATACTGCCATCCAAGCGAGTCGAAATAGTCGGAGAACAGCCGCAAGTGCCGCACAAACGACGAGAAAACTATTACTTTGTGATTTTCGGCTAAAATGGTTTCCATCTGGTTGATGACTTGCTCGAATTTACCGGAAAGGGCACAGATGGGCGAAGGCTCGGAAGGAGGAAGGGGCGAAGGGAGTGCCGCTATTCGCGCTTTCGTGCTTTCGTGCTTTTTACCTGCATTTTCCACAAAATTCGGATGATTGGCTATCAGGCGCAGTCGAGTAATGGCTTGCAGAGATAAAATGCTGCGTTTTTTCGGGTTTTCCCAAAATTCGTCGGTTAATATCATATTGCGTAATTTATTACGCTCGGCGTTATAGATTTTGTGCTGCTCGTCGGACATCGGACAATAAATTATTTCCTGACTTAATGGCGGCAGTTCGGGCGCAACTTCTTGCTTGGTGCGGCGAAGGATAAAGGGGGTAATGAGATTAAACAGCTGTTCATTCTGATTAAGGGGCGAAGGGGCAAAAGGGCGAAGGGGCGAAGTGAGTGCGCCTGCGATTCGTGCTTTCGTGCTTTCGTGCTTGTCTCCATTATCCATATTTTGAATAGGATTAACATAATGTTTTTTAAAAGTTTCATAACTGCCCAACAGGCTTTCGTTCAGGATGTTAAATTGCGCCCAAAGGTCGAGCAGCGAGTTTTCGATAGGCGTACCTGTAAGCGCAAGTTTATGGGCTGCCGTGATTTGTTTTACCGCCTTAAAAGTATGTGAATCAGGGTTTTTCACGTACTGACTTTCGTCGAGCACAAGATATTGAAAATTGAATTTCGACAATATTTCAATATCCTTACGCAATGTACCGTAAGTGGTTAAAATAACATCACATTTATTAAAATTACCGGCAGAGCGTTTGTTGCCCGAATAATCGCAAAACTTTAATGACGGGGCAAAACGATGTAATTCTTTTTTCCAGTTAAAAATCAGCGACGTGGGCATTACCAGCAAGGATGCAAGCCCAAGCGTGGGAAGAGGATGTTGCTCCTCAATATTAAGGTCATCAAAAAGCGTGAGAGATTTTACACCAATTTGTGGGGGACTATCACTTTTTTTGGGAATGGGGTTTTGATTTTTCACATACAGCAGCAAAGCAATAGTTTGCAGAGTTTTGCCAAGTCCCATATCGTCGGCAAGGCAAGCCCCAAACGAGTGTTTGTATAAATGCACGAGCCACGAAAATCCTTTTTTTTGATATTGACGCAACACACCATTGAAACTTTTCGGCACCGGCACATCCTCGATTTGAGAAAAAGCGTGATAATCAAAATTCCGCGTTGCAACATTCTCGAGCAGGCGAAAATGGCATTTATTAAGCCGCAAGTTTTCGGCATCCTGTTTCACAAAATGAAACAGTTCGCTGTATCGACTAAACCATTCTTCGGGCAAAATTGCAATCGTATTATCGGGCAACACATACTCGCGGATATTGTTTAATATATGATGGCGAAACTTGATAAACGGAATTTTATATTCACCAAAAACAACATAAGTTCGCAAATCAAACCAATCCTGCTTTTGGTCAATCGCAAAGTCGAGGTTAATTTCTCCAAAATAATAATTGTTATCTTTTTGCTGAGTAAATTCAAAATTTTCCACCACTTGTTGGTTACTCGTGATCCATTTCAAAGTTGATTCCGAAGTCGCACTGTCAGCATAGAAATCGCCTGTTGCGCTCATTTTCAGTCCATTATCTATCAACAAACTTTTCATTTGTTTTTCCCATTCCGCATCGCGCCAAAACCAATAAATAATCGCTTGCCCATTCCGCTCGGCGACAAAAGCCTCTTTGGCATTGCCTTTCCACGTAGCGGTCGAAAAATAAGTACGATTAGAATATCTGAAATTCAGCCGCAGCACCGGCACCGATTGCAGATTGGATGCCAAAGTGAGAATGGCACTTTTGGCAGGGTGAAGTTCAATAATATCCAAACCATCGGAATTAACATCGTACTTGGAAACACACTGAACAACAAATTTTTCGATATAACTTTTCAGCGTCGCAGCCGCCACACTAACAAATGCTTTGGAAACAAAAGGTGTAAGTTTTTTGGCATCAATATCTTCAAAAACAAGCATTTTTTTATCAATAATCACCACAGCGGGTTTATCGCACAGCACAACATAAAAACGCGATTGGAGATTAATCACACTTTCGCCGTCGTTAACCTGAATAAAATATTCAAGGTCGCCACTATTATTTTTCTTGAAATTAAAAACCACTTTTGCATTTTGCGCTTGGAAAGTGATTTGTTCGGACTTGTGCAGAACTTTTGTTTGAATTTCGCGGCGATGAAAAACTTCAATTTGCAATTCGGCAATTATCGCCACAATTTTTCGATGTTGCGTCTCAATAAACGGACGGATGTAAAGTTCCAACAACTTGCGGTTGAGTTTCTCACGAAAGTTTTTTACATTTTTTTCGCGCGAATAAGCCTTCATCAACGCTCTTTCGGAATATTTTTCATAAATAGACACAAGTTCTTTTTCCCGCGCCGTAAGTTTTGCAAAACAGGGCGAAACAGTACTTGGCACTTCAATCACTGTCCACAAATCAACACCTGCAGCCTCAGTAAGCACAGGTTGAAGAATATAGCCGAAACTTGGATGCTCGACAAGGCATACTATCAGTTTTTCTTTCATTTTATTTTAATACAAATTTGCAAATGTACAATTTATTTTTTACATTTGCAAAATCAATTGAAAAATTGGAAATAGGGACACGATGCAAGGTACACGATGAACGATGCACGAAACAACAACCGCAGCCCGAACATTCAAACCGCTCAAAAACTTTATAAATTAATGAAAATTCTAATTAAATTATTATTCAACAAATACACTATAACAATAGTGATTTTTGCTGTTATGGCATTTTTTTTAGCGCGGCACACCATTCCGGAACGCATAAGCATCAACAAAAAACTTGCCGATTGCCGTAGCGAATTAAATAGCATCCGCTTTGAAACAGAATGTAAAAAAGACACCATCAATCGCCTCCAAACCGACCCGCTCTTTTTGGAACGCTTTGCCCGCGAACACTACCGTATGCAACGCACAGGCGAAGATATTTATTTATTTCACGAATAGAATTATGTTAGCAAAAGAATATCAAAAATTATTTATCGCAGGTGCAATCCTGACAGTTGTCGGTGCATTTTTGGCAATCCCCAACCTGCCGTTTGCTCCCTATGCGTTTTCGCTCGGAGCGTTTTGTGTAGTAATTTCGCACGTCTTGACTTTTGTGCGGCATCGCAGCGACTCGGTAATCGAACGCCGCCAGCAATCTATCGTCTTCATAGTCAGCATAGTACTTGCCATTGCCGCATATTTAATGTTCAACGGCAACAACCTTTGGGTAGTCTGTCTAATGATTTATGCTGTTACAATTTTATATCTGAGTTTCAGGCAAAAATAAACTCTCCACTCTCAGTTCTCCACTAAAAAATTATAACTATGTCCAAAAAATCAAAAAACATCCTCATCGCATTTTGCCTTGCAGCCATTGCAGTAATAGCAATTGGGGGAAATGCCGCATATTCGTATTATCGCACATTTTATAAACAAAATATTTTTGTGAATAACGAAAAAGATAGCTTTATAAATATTGACGAAAACATTACAACCGTCGATTCTCTACTCGCTCTGCTAAGCCAAAAAGTGGAAATCCGCGATATGAAAAGTTTGAAAAAAGCAGTCGAAAAACTTGATTTTAAGGATGTTAAAACCGGACATTATGTTTTTCGCAACGGAATGACTAACAAACAACTCGTACTGAAACTCAAACAAGGTCTGCAAACAGCGGTGCGCCTTACTTTCAATAATATACGTCTAAAACCACAATTAGCAAGTCGCCTGTCAGCCCAATTAATGCTCGATTCGGCAACAATCATCACTTTTCTCAACGATGCCGATTTAGTCGCACCATTTACCGGCGAAACAGTATTAACAGCCTTTTTGCCTGATACTTACGAAATTTATTGGAATGTGTCGATGGCGCAACTTTTTGAGCGAATTACAAAAGAATACGACAAATTTTGGACTGACGAACGCCGCCAAAAAGCAGCAGAAATTCCTCTTTCGCCCATCGAAGTTAGTATTTTGGCGTCAATAGTGGAAGACGAAACGAATAAAGATTTTGAATATCCGATAATTGCAGGCTTGTATATCAATCGCTTACGCAAAAATATGTTATTGCAGGCTTGCCCTACCGTTAAATATGCCGTTGGTGATTTTTCGTTGCGCCGCATTCTCAAAGTGCATACGCAACATCCTTCGCCATACAACACTTATCTCAACATCGGTTTGCCTCCGGGACCGATACGCCTCGCCTCAAAAAAAGTGATAGATGCGGTGTTGAACTACGACCATAATACTTATATTTTTATGGCTGCATCCGACAGTTTTGATGGAACTCACAAGTTTTCGACAACTTTGAAAGACCATAATTCTGCTGCCGAAAGTTACCAAAAAGAACTGAATAAAAAGAAAATTTATTAAGCAATATAATTTACTTCCGGCTCTAAACGAATTGCAAATTTCTCGAACACAGCGCGTTGCACAAATTGTGCAAGAGCCACAACTTCGTTTCCTTTTGCATTTCCACGATTTATTATCACCAATGCCTGCTTATCGTAAACTTGCGCATTGCCTAAAATCATTCCTTTGCAGCCACTTTGCTCGATTAGCCACGCAGCCGGCAGTTTTACAAACTCATTATCAACAGGATAGAACGGAATTTTAGCATATTGACGTTTCAAAACTTCAAATTGCGAGCGCGAACAATATGGATTTTTAAAAAAACTGCCTGCATTGCCCAAAATCGTTGTGTCGGGTAATTTCTGCTGCCGAATTTCAATAATTGTATTGCGCACATTTTGCAAACTAAGCGTTCCCCGCTTTTCAACTTCGCTTTTGAATTGCTGATAATCAAGCGAATAATTCTCAATCTTACTCAATTTGAAAACCGTAGAAGTAATAATAAATTTATCCTTTGCCTCGTTCTTAAAAATACTGTTGCGATAATCGTAGCGACACTCGCTATTTGTAAAACATCGTGGCACTCCGCTTACAACTTCAAGTGCCTTAACCATTTCGACAAGCGATTGTATTTCAACCCCATAAGCCCCAATATTCTGAACAGTAGCGGCACCCGTTTGCCCCGGAATTAACGACAGATTTTCCGCTCCATAATAATTATTATCAACACAGAATTGCACAAAATCGTCCCACACAACGCCACTGCCAACTTCCAAAAACACAAATTCATCGCTTTGGTCAACAACAGTTATAAAATTAATTTTCGAATGAAGTATTATCCCCTTAAAATCGCTGACAAACAGCAAATTACTTCCACAGCCCACTGCCAATATCCGTTTGCCGTTCACAATATCCGATGCCAGCGATTGCTGTAAATCCTCCACAGAGAAAAATTCGAGCAAATAATCAGCCTTTACATCAATTCCGAAAGTATTGTAAGGCAACAGCGATATGTTTTGTTTTAATATCAAGAGAAAAATTTTTTATTTGATTGCAAAAGTAATTGAAAACAATGAATAAATGCAGAATGTATAATCTTTTTTTGTAATTTTGTTGCTCGTTTTTAACATCCGTAATTTTATATTTTTAACTTTGGCACAAAATAAACTCACCATTCTTGGCTGTGGCTCGGCGTTACCCACAAAGCAGCATTTCCCATCATCGCAATTACTCGAAATGCGTGGGAAACAATATCTTATCGACTGCGGCGAAGGCACACAAATCCGTATGCGGCAAATGCAACTTCGGACTTTGCGGCTGGGACATATTTTTATTTCGCACCTGCACGGCGACCATTGTTTCGGGACTATTGGGCTGATTACAAGTTTCGCGATGCTCAACCGCACTGCCGACCTGCACATTCACGCCCCCGCGCCTTTTGAGCAATTAATGAAACCTTTGATTGATTTTCATTGCCACGAAATGCCGTTTAAAGTCATTTTTCATCATTTTGATACCAAAACTTATTCCCTAATTCATAGCGACCATTCGGTGGATGTATATTCGCTGCCGCTAAATCACAAAGTGCCTTGCGCAGGATTTCTGTTTGTCGAAAAGCCGAAGGACAGGCATTTATTGCCCGATATGCTTGCCTTTTACAAAATTCCGGTCAGTCAATTTCTGAAAATTAAACAAGGCAGTGATTTCACAAGCGAGGATGGTAAAATCATCGAAAATCAATTACTTACCAAACCGCCTGCTCCTCCGGTGCGCTTTGCGTATTGCGCCGATACTGCATATCAAAAAAAACTTGTGGAACTCGTTCAGGGCGTGGATTTATTGTATCACGAAGCAACTTTTGCCGACCAAGACAAATCACGAGCCACGCTAACCTGCCATTCCACAGCCGGGCAAGCCGCCACAATCGCACTGCAAGCAAATGTAAAACAGTTAATCATAGGGCATTATTCGGCGCGTTACAACAGCAAAAGCGAACTCCTCGCCCAAGCCCAAGCAGTATTTGCCAACACCATTTTAGGCGAAGATATGAAAATTTATGAATTTTAAACGTAGAGACGCGATTAATCGCGTCTCTGCATTGCACAGCGACAAAGAATTTGTTCGTTTTATACCATCTTTTTGTTACAAGAAATTGGGAAAACAAAATGCCGCTAATGCGCTAATAACAACTCTGTTAGGGTTTCAAACCCTAACAGAGTTAAAAATTACGGACAGCACTACCGAAGCTGGCATCTTAT
>JAITXR010000139.1 GCA_031284665.1 Paludibacter sp. | reverse complement strand
TACTCTATATTAAATCTCACATTAAATGATTATGAAAAATAACTATTGTATTATAATGGCAGGCGGAGTGGGCAGTCGTTTCTGGCCTGTAAGTCGAAACAACCGCCCAAAACAATTTTTGGATTTTTTCGGCACAGGTCGCTCGCTTTTGCAAATGACTTTCGACCGTTTTAAGCACGTTGTACCTACTGAAAACATCCTGATAGTGTCGAATGTGCTTTATCGCGATTTAATTTTGGAGCAGTTGCCCGACATCAAGTCGCACCAAATTTTACTTGAGCCAAATCGCCGCAATACCGCTCCCTGTATAGCCTATGCCATAAACCGCATCAAAGCAATGACCGATACGGCAAATATTATCGTAGCACCATCCGACCACTTAATAATGAAAGAAACCGATTTTTTGCTCACCATTCAGCAAGGAATTGAATTTATCGAAAAACACGACAACCTGCTTACGCTTGGCGTAAAACCCAGCCGCGCCGAAACCGGATACGGATATATTCAAATCGACGAAGGAGACAGCAAACTGCGCCGCGTAAAAACATTTACCGAAAAGCCAAACCCCGAACTTGCACAGATATTTTACGAAACAGGCGAGTTTTTCTGGAACTCCGGTATTTTTCTTTGGAATTTACAAACTATCGACAAAGCATTTCGCTCCCTGCTCCCCGAAGTTGCAAATATCTTTGCCGAAGGAAAAGACTTTTACAACACGCCTCAAGAACAGGAATTTATCGACCGTATTTACCAAAGTTGCCCAAATGTGTCAATAGATTATGGAGTAATGGAAAAAGCCAATAATGTATTTGTGCTTTGCTCCGATTTTGGCTGGACTGACCTTGGCACTTGGGGCTCGCTCTACGAAATGTCGGCAAAAGATGAGGCACAAAACGTTACGCTAAAATGCAAATCGCTTTTCTACGACAGCAAAAACAATATTATCACTTTGCCACAGGGAAAACTCGCTGTGGTACAAGGGCTTGAAGGTTTTATTGTTGCCGAAGCCGAAAATGTTTTACTCATTTGCCCAATCGAAAAAGAACAAAGTATCCGCCAATTTGTGAACGACGCGGGAATAAATTTTGACGAGAAATACATTTGAAAAAGACGACTAATTAATGTAAAATTTAGCAAAGAGCAAAGAAAAAGGACAAAGACTACTAATTAGGTAAAACTCCAAACCGCTCAAACATTCGAACTATTCAAACATTCAAACTGTTCAAACCTTCAAACTGTTCAAACATTTTTCTCAATTTTCAAAATGTCAATTTTTAATCTATACAAAGCGCGTCAATATAAATATCGCTACATTTACTACGACCCCAAAAAGGAATCGCAACAAATGCAAACGGATGTTTGTAAAGATGCGCTTAATAGTGTCGCTGCTCCCGAAAACCATCGCAGTGCAATTATTCGCAAAGGCGTTTTTCGTCAAATGGCTGACCACAGACGCAACATTAGAATGCACAAAATGCACAAAAGCAATATTATTTTGCTCTGTTGCATAGTGGCAGGAGTGATTGTTTTATGGTTAATAATTAGTGGATAGTGGAGAACGGAGAGTTGCCAAATTAGTAGTTTTTTCGTTAATCATTTATCATTTTTCTGGATTGCTTCGTGGAATACACTCGCAATGACGGGCTGCGTAGCTGCAAACACCCTACAAAACCAAACTCTAACAGGGTTTTAAAACCCTGTTAGAGTTTAATCGCTTAATAATAAATAATTTACATTCAAAATTGCAAATCGTTCCATTGCAACACAAAGCGTGGATTTGAATAATTTTTAATTATTTCTGCATCTTCGGCAGCATCTAATTGTCGCGACATTGGATGGCGTTTGCTAACGTCAATAATTTGTCCATCAACTGTTTGACTGTTGTATTCCCAAAAATGCAAACCCGGACTATTCTCATAAATATTCCCCCAACCTTCGTCAGGTATATTTTCCAATTTGCAATTTATCAACACTGCTTCGGCAAATGGATAAGTTTTACCGCCATTTTTAGGCGAGCGCGCCAAAACCGACTGCTGCCTCTTGCCTTTGAAAGTGCATCCGAGAAACACATTTCCGTGATTTGCATCCGTGTTGCGTATCCACATAAAAGGACCGCCGCTGTTAAGTGTGCAATTATGAAAAAATGCCGCACCACGCCCTAAAACACTATCGCCATCGCCATCAATGAGGCAATCGACAAAATATGCCGAGCCATTCACCTGCAAGGCATCGCCCGACCCGATAATATGCACGTTTTTCAGATAATTGCGTTCGCCCGACAATAACAAACCTTCTGCCTGTCCGTACATTGTGGTTTGAATTGTGAGATTTTCGAATCGTAAATCGTTGCAATTATCGGCAGCAAAAGCAGCACGGCGCGATGGAAAACTTCCGGGTACTTCGTTGGTTTTCAGGTTTATAGGATGTGGATTAAATGTTTCACAATTTGCATAATGAATTTTGACCCCATCGCGACTTTCGCCTCGCAGTGTTACATTTGTTTTGTTGCGGAAATAGACAAGTTCCTCATAATCACCATTTTTGATAATGACTTCCCATTTTTCGCTGCTGAAATCGGGAATAAAATCAATTGCGCCTTGAACAGTATTGAAATCACCTGAGCCATTGGCACTTACAGTTAATTTTCGGGATTCGGGCGCTGGTGCTTTCTTTTTGGTGCTAAAAGTCCATTCGCCACGCTTTATTGCGTTGATTTTTTCATTTTCGGATGTTATAACGCCATAATCCACAGTTATATAATAAGTTTTATCGTATTCCAACAAATTATTGTGCAGATAAATAGTTGCGGTTTTTTCTTTTACAATTATGGGGTAAAAATGGAAACCATCGGTAAAACCACCAATAATTGTAAGTTGATAAATGCCTGCCGTATCGCGCAAAGCCCCACCCGAAGGCGTTCCGGGCGTAGTGTTTTTGTTTGTAAAACCGCTGTTTTCGTATTTATACGGAGTCTGCAGGTAATCGGCGTTTTGTTTGCGGACATTGTCGGGCTGTAGCGGTCCGGCAGGAATCGACAAGTCAAGCGCATCGATTTGTTTGCCGGTTTTGGAGTCGAAAACTCGGACAAAACCTTGTGTTCCGACTTTGACATCGAATGGAAATGTAATTGCCAAATGAGTGTCAGGGTTTACATCTTTTGCTTTATTGGCAGGAAAAAACGTGATTTGCTGCGAAAAAACATTTGTAGAAAATAGCAATATTGCTGCGAAAATGGTTGTTTTCATATTAAAATTAGAAGTTACAAAAGTTATTTTTCCACCCATACACTTACTCCGGCAGTACCGATTTCTTGGCTGCCGAGAATGAATTTTGTGGCGTTTATTGGTAATGTGTAAGTTTTGTCGGCATAGTTTACCGCAATTCCAAAACCGTTGCGATATTCGATATGCAATCCTTCGGGCAAATCCAAAACATTGATTTTTAGTTGTTTATACAGGCGTTGTAAAACTGCTTTTTCCATTGCTCCGTCTTGTGTATCTACGCCAAGGTATGTAACTGTGCCTTTGCCCAATCGCCGCGAAATAACCGCCGAACTGCCCGCGTAAAAGTCGCCTTGATATGTTGCCCAAGTCTGTGTGTTTGGCTCGGGTAGAAGTATTTCGCCCCACGAAGTCCATTCGTAATTTTTTCCATCAAAAATCACGTTATCGGGCGTTGAGGGCTGCAGCAAATCGTAAAAATCAATTTTTGCTCCTATTAACGGGTAAATCGGCGCAGCAAAAGGGGCTTCAAACAGTTGTCCGTTGCGGGTTTTGTGCCCTGTGCGGCAAGTCAACACAAGATTTCCTCCATTTTCGGCATAATTTTTCCAACGCTCAACTAATTCGTTGTCAATCAATTCGTAAGCCGGAGCAATTATTACGTTATATTTTGAAAAATCGTCGCCTTCGTCAATAAAATCAACCGGCGCTCCGAAATTTTTTAGTGCATTATAATATTTGTCGATATGTGCTTCGTTTTTCCAAAGTACTGTTTGCTTGTTTCTGCCTATTTCCCAATCGTTTTCGTGATTAAAAAGTATGGCTGTACGGCGGTTTTCGTAATGTTGAGGATTTTTTGCAGCTGCTTTAAATTCAGTTCTTAGAGTTTTAATTTCCTGCATAAACTGCTGATATTCAAGCCCACCGCGCGTTGGCGTAACGCCGTCGGCTCCCACTATGCCGTAATGGTAAAGTTCCGTGCCATAAAGCGGCTGACGATAACGATAAGTGCAGACAAAATCGGCTCCTCCGGCAAAAACGTGCCAAAGCCACAAGCGCACTGCGCCCGGCAGTGGCTGTGAGTTAATCTGCCCCCAATTTACCTGACCGGGCTGAAGTTCCATCACTCCATAAACGCCATCGATTGTGCGGAAAAAATCGTTTGCCTTGGCAATGCGCTCCACCGGACCTAAGCGATAACCTTTGCGCCCTACGCCATTTTTGTCGCCAAAAACCATATAACGGGTGTATGAATGAAAATCGAGTTCGTCAATTTTGCGCAGATGACCATTGGCATAATCGGGAATTAAATTTGTTGTAACCCATTGATTTTTTGACACGTAACGGCGAATTGTCTGTGCTTGTTCGTTCAGGAAACTCGACATTTCTTCGGTTGTAAAACGTAAATAATCGAGTGTTTGATGTGCGTTGATAAATTGTATCGTTTTTGGCAAATTGATTTGCGAAAAATCGGAATAAGTCTGACTCCAAAACGCAGTTCCCCACGCTTTGTTCAGTTCGGCGATAGTTTTGTACTTATTTTGTACAAAACGGCGAAAATGTTCCGTTGCATCAGGGCTAAAATCTTCTTGCGGGCGTGGCTCGTTATCCAATTGCCAACCAATAACTGCCTTATTATCAGCATAATGCTCTGCCAATTTTGCAATCATTGTTAACGAATATTCTCTGTAAAAATTATTCGAAAACGAGGCGTGCTGTCTTGCTCCGTGGTCGTATTTTGTACCGTTTTCGCGCGTTATAAGCACATCGGGATGTTTGCGAACAAGCCATACAGGCGGCGTGGCGGTCGAAGTACAAAGCACTACTTTCAGTTTGTATTTCGCAGCCAAACTCACGGCTTTATCCAACCACGCAAAATCGTAAATTCCTTCTTGCGGCTCGAGCATTGCCCACGCAAATTCGGCGTAATGCACAAATTCAAAACCAAGGTCGCTGATGTTTTTCAAATCGCGTTCCCATTGGCTTTCGTCCCAATGTTCGGGATAATAATATACTCCGCCAATAATCAAATCATTAGCATTAAAAAAACGCTGTGGATTTTTATTTTGACCAAAAATACAGATTGCAAAAAGAATTGCAATTAGAGTTAAAAAAGTCTTTTTCATTATTTATTATGAGAATTAAGGGTTGAAAATTTATTGATTTTTTGTGCCGTTAGGCACTTTATATTGGTAGAAAAAATATTGTTATTATGTTTAGCGTGCCGTAGAGCCTGCCCCGATATGTCGGGGTACGCAATATTATGATTTATTTTTCATATTACGTCCCTATGGGACTTAGGTGTAATGGGTAGCCGTTTTTTACCAACATTTTGTCCCTAACGGGACAATTTATTGAAATTTTGATTATAATTTATTAGTTATTCTACTTGTATTGTCATAAGATTTAACGCTTTACCACCCGAAAGCATCCCTGATTGAATAAGTATTCGTTTGCTGTCGGCACTGAAAATAGGATGTGTGTGGTCGGGTTTCATAACATGTCCGGTGGTCAGCATTTTTCGCTCGCCTGTAATCCGATTTATGCTATAAATACTGCCTTTGAAAGTGTCGCCCACAGCCCACAGCCCGTCGGGTGAGCCGTTGCAATGCCAAAAACCGCCCATTTGTCCGTTGTTCATATTTTCGTCTATTTGCCCAAGAAGTTTCATTTGCCCGTTTCGCAAATTTAGTACGGCAATGCCTGTCGGCTTTTCGCGCAAGTATGGTAAATGCCCCATAATTAGGAACATAACTTCGTCTTTTCCGCAAACTGTTTCGTGAGTTATCCATTCATCGGGTGTTTCGTTATAGATTGGGCGATTGTTGCTGCCATCGGCGCGTACCGACCATATTCGTTGAACGGCATCGCCGGTGGTTTCGTGGCAATAAATTATTTCGCCCGCTGTCCAAGGATTACACTGCAAATGTCCGAGACGGATGTCGATGTCGATTACTTTTGCGATTTTTCCGGTTGCAATGTCAATAGAACGAATGCCGCTTTTGCCTTTCCCTGCAAGTTCAAAACGTTTGCGAGCATCGTCGCGACTTTCGCTTGGGTCGGTGTTTTTGTTGTCAATACTTGTTCGGCTGTTGGTTTCGGCTGCGGCATTTGTTTGCCGAGTAACTTGCGGCTGCGGAAACGAAATCCCAATATACAGTTTGCTTTCGTCGGCATCGAGAGCCATTGCGCCCGCCCGCATATCTTGTGGAAGTGTGCTGACAATGCGCTCGTACGAATTGTCGGCTTTCAACTCTGCGTTCATCGCATCTCGCAATAAATCACCGATATTAAGTTCCACAATTTGAACAGGTTTTGAATTTTCATCGCTTTCGGCACGTGTTCGCCCACCACGTAAATAGAAGAGTTTCATTTCTTTACGCGAAAGATTTATACTTCCTGAATTAACTGTTTTATCGTCGGTAAGTTGCACAATGTCGCCTGTAATTTCGTTTACAACATAAATTTGGCTGCCATTGCCTCCACGATTTGAACGGAAAATTATCCAATTGCCATCGGAAGTCCAAGTTTCGTGAGTTTGATAGGGTTTGGCGTCGCTAAATTCCGATGCGGTAAGTACGGTAATTGTTCGCCCGGTAATGCGGTCGGCGAACGAGAATTTTTCTGATGGATAACGTTTGCCAACATTGCTCGCCGAAAGCGAGAAAATGCTGATGATAAATAATAAAGTAAGAATGGTGGTGTGTTTCATGAGATTTGAGTAGTTTATAGTTAGTAGTAAATAGTTTATAGTAAATAGAGTGTTATGTTAATTATGACAAGTCTCTTATCCGTCATTGCGAGGCACGAAGCAATCCAGAGAAGAGTATCAAGTGTCAAGTTTACAAATCAAGCGTTTTGTTTTGTTCTGTTTTTTTTCTGGATTGCTTCAGGAAATACCCTCGCAATGACGGGCTGCGACTGTGTGTCCCATTTCTTGCACCTTGCACCGTGTACCATTTCTTAATTGGACATTGGCACATTGTTAATTGGCACATTAATCACTTATCACTAATCGTTAATCACTGTTGTTAGTTTCCTTCCGGTTTTTCAATTTCAACAAACGGACTTTGTGGAATTTTGAACGACGTTAAGGCATCGGGTTTTGACGGATCGAAAGGTTTTACATTCGATTTGAGATACTTCAAAATATCATCAAACTTATTTTGTTTAATTCCTTCAATCACAATTCGAGCAATTTCGTAAGCACCGTAAGAGTTAAAATGCGTATTATCAGCCAATGCCTGCGCTTGATTTGGGAATGTGTTGGCGGGATAATGCACAAAAGCATTGACAGAATTTTTTTCGCCCAAAGCCTCATATAAAATTGCTGTAACTTTATGTAAATCAATCAATGGCACATTTTCGTCGGCAGCAAGTTTGCGTATTGCATCCGGATAATCGAGATGTGAATTGATAATTTTACCGTTTTCAAAATTACGGCGTTGCACCGGAGTGAGCAGCACAGGCTTTATCCCGCGTTTGCGTGCTTCGCTTATATATTTTTTCAAACTTGCGGTAAAAGTAGTCCAAGCACCCACGCCTTCGCCGGTCTGTTTCTGGTCGTTATGCCCAAATTCAATGAACATATAATCGCCTGCGTGTGCTTGTGTGAGCAGTTTTTCCAATCTGCCTTCGTTAATAAACGAGGATGCACTTTCGCCCGATTCAGCATAGTTGGCTATCGCTATTCCTTTGCCGAAAAAGAGCGGCAACATTTGTCCCCAAGCCGCCCAAGGCTCGTTGTCCTGGTCAACTACGGTTGAATTTCCGCACAAAAAAACCGTTAAACATTCGTCGTTAGGAGTAATCCGAATGCTTTCTATTGCAGCGTTTTTACCTGTAAACTCAAACGAAATGCAATCGTCCCAATTAAGTTTTGCTTTTTCGCGAACTTTGAGGCGCACATCTTTTTGCGGACTGATATGCGAATTGCGAATATTAATGGTAAAAGTTTCGGTGCGGAATTTCCCTTTTGCAGTTTTTACATTATCGGCAAACAAGCGGCGCGACTCGGCTCTGACGGTAGTTTCGGAGGCTTTGCTTTTGCTGCCAAGCGTTACAGCCACATCGTAATTACCTTCGGACAATGGCATTTTGTAAACAATGGCTTCGGATGTCAGGGCTGCCAAATTAACTGTTTTGTCGTAAAGATAAGTTTTCAAATCGCAGTTTTCCAACGCTTTAATTGCTTTGACCACAAGCGATGCATTCAGTTTTGCGCCTGTGAGCGACGTGTGAGTCCAATCGCGATAATAATATGTGGAATCAACAACCGCTTTGCCGTATTGCTCGCTAATATTGCTCAAAGCGTCGGTCGATAATTTGTTAAGGTCGATAAACGGAACATTTTCGGCAGTAGCCACTTCTTCCGCCCAGCGGGCATATTGCTGCATAGAGCCAACAAATTTTCCATCAACAATTTTGTTTTGCGGAATTGGCGATACAATAATTGGCGTAGCACCTCGCGCCTTTGTTTCGCGAATATATTTGCGCAGATACCAGCCATACGAACGTGCTGTTTCGTAGCGTTTTGTGATAAGATTTTGCAAATCCTCGTACTCCTCGCCTATCCCTTTTATGCTTCCGCGAGCGCGCAGAGTGTCGTTAATTGCGCTGCCATCGTTGTGCCCAAACTGAATTAATACAAAATCGCCTTCGTTGAGCGTTTGAAACACTTCTTCCCACAGCCCTTCGCTGATGTAACTGCGACTGCTGCGCCCGCCTCGCGCGTTGTTGAAAAGAGCGATGCGCGTGGTGTCAAAATAATTTGCAATCTGGTCAGCCCAGCCCCACTGACCGTTTCGCCCATCGCCCATTCCATTGCGGACGGTCGAATCGCCAATAAATACTACTTTGGTTTTTTGCTTGTCGGCAGTTCGCAAACTTAATAGCGATAAGACAAACAAGGAGGATAAAATTACGAGTAAAAGTTTTTTTGTGTTCATGGTTACAAATCTAAAAAATTAATTATCAATATTGAATAGGCAAAAATAATAAAAAATTGGAAACAATGAATACATAAGTAATGTAAAATGTATAATGCAAAATGTAAAATGGCGCAACATTCAATTTTTCAGTTATTTATAAAAGATGTAACATAACATTTTATTCTCATTACTTATATGATAATTAAATTTTACGAAACAACGTTCGGCGTAGCCAATTACGAAAGAAAAAACAAGATGCCGCTAATGCGCTAATCAGAACTCTGTTAGGGTTTGAAACCCTAACAGAGCTAGTGCCAAACAATTTGCTGCGCATTTATGGGAAATGTGGGGTTTTATTTGAGTTGATATTGAATGTTGTTTATATTTACAGTTATCGTATCTTTTACTTTCAAATGATAAACGCTTGTATCGCACAAGACTAATGTTAATAAAGTATCATTCAAATTGCAAGAATCCAAATAATTATACCTTTCAATATTGGCAATAAGATATTTTTGATGCGTATCTTTATTAACTTTTCTGATTTGTGTAAAATTTTGACTTGTAGCATTGCCTGCGATATACAGAATCTCAATTTCTGAATGCCTATCTATATCAATGTTTTTCATTAATATAGGATTAGG